>JBPCRH010000151.1:0-3617 GCA_050997075.1 Chthoniobacterales bacterium | reverse complement strand
GGACGACGTCCGTAATCTGCCGGACGATCTGCTCTTTCGCGCGTTGCATTTGCTGCTGGAGCTCTTGCTCGCGCGTCTGCCGAAACTGGGTGATCTCACGCTCCATCGTTTTGATCTGCGCAATCTTGTCGTCACGAACCTTTGCTTTCGCCGTCTTCGCCTCCGCGCTGAACGCCGGGGCCTCGAGCTGCTGGTTGAGCTGAGTCACTTCCTCGATCGCCTTCTTGTAGGCGTCCGCGCGCACATTGAATTCAGAGGTCGCGGCGCTTTTCGCCTCGTTGATTTTCGCTTCCGCTTCCTTCGTTTTCGCGGAGCTCTGGAAAACGCGATTCACATCGACGGTGCCAATCCTGAGCTGCGCCTCGCTCGCCCGCGGTAGAAAAAGCATCGCCAGGAGTGCGAGGGTTCCGGCCAGCAACACTTTTCGCTGCAAAAGAGTCATGGCGTGCTGGCGATGGCGTCGTCGCGCAGGAAGGCGCGGACCGGGAGATCGAGGCGAAGGCGGGCCGACGCGCCAGGAGGTTCCTCTGCGGTGGTGGAGGCGAGAAATGTCGAGCGCAAAGAAGCCATCTCCGCGGCGCTCATTCGAAGGCTGAGCTTCTGGGCTGTGGTCAGCTGCTGGTTCATCGCGGCCTGAGTGGCTAACGCCTTACGCTTCGGCCCAAAAGCCGGTCCTGACTTTCCAAGAAAAACGATCCCGAGACCTGCGATCAAACAGGCTGCGAGGAGCGCGACGCGCTGGGAAAATTCCCGCGATACCTCCGCCAGCGATCGCGCGCTCGTTAGGCAGCGGCGCAAATCATTCGTGACCGACGGCGGATCTTCCCGCAGCGGTTCTGGCAGCAACTCATCGCGCCGCGTCGCCACGGTTTGCAGAATCGCTTCGACCGGAAATTCCTGTGTCAGTGCCGCCCCCAGGATTTTGCGCCGACGCGGCGAGAGCTCCGTGAGGGCGGGGAGCAAACGATCGCGCTCCTCCACGAGTCGGCGCAGGGCGCCATTCCACTCCAAGTTTCGCCTTAGCTTAGCCATCGGCGTTCGTGAGATTGAAGCGTGCGAGAATAACCAGAAGCTTCTCCCGTGCTCTCGTTAGGCGAGTAGCCACCGTCTTCGCGTTCATTTGGCGAACCGCGCCGATCTCTTTGAAGGTCAGCTCCCCAAAAAAATAGAGGTGCACGAGATCGCGCTCCTCGTCGTCCAATTCCTCCAGCGCGCGATGCAGAATCCCTGCGCGATCACTGGCGGCGGAAATTTCCGCGGGAGATTTGGCCGCGGGATCGCCCGGGTCGGGCGCTTCATGCAGGGGAACAATCAGGCCGTTCCCGCGCTTCTGGGCCCAGCGGCGGCGATGAAACGTGGCTGCTTGTTTCGCGGCAATTCCGAAAAGCCATCCCCGGAATAAGCCCTTGCCGGTAAACGTCCGAATGCCCCGGATCGCAGCCTCCAAGGACGCCTGCGCGATGTCCTCAGAGTCCTCTTCATCGAATGAGCGATAAAGGCGATGCACAAAAGTGACCAGGACCGGCCACGCAGTCGAAAAGAGCGTATCCCAGGCGTGGAACTCACCCGCGGAGCACCGCCGCCCCAACGCTTCGATCTCTTCAAGACGCGATCGCTCCGCCGACAATCGACTCACGCCGGCCATCGACTCTTCGTCCGGCGCGCGAAAAAATTCCTGCGCCTGTTCGGAACTGTTTTGGTCCGAGGGAACGAGGGCGGGCAGACAGGAAATCATGAACGCGAGATGAATGAAGGCCTACCAGTTGGTCGTCATCCTCTGCTCGGAGGCTTCAACTTTCGAAAAAACTTCTCCCTCTGGTTTTTCAGCTCCGGGGATAGCTCAGCCGATACTGCGCGAAGCATTCCTCGCCGACGGTGCGCATTTCCTGAAGGGAACCGCGCACGCTCGCGGGCAGGAAACCGGTGCCGCGGCCGGTCAAGGTTGGAGCTTTTTCTCCGCCGAAGATGTAGGGCGCGAGCGTGAGGTTTAGTTGATCGACCAACCCAAGCTCGAGCAAACCGCGAAAGAGTTCGGCCCCGCCTTCACAGGCGACGCGGCGCACGCCGTACTCGTCCCGCAAAATTTGCAGCATCCGCGCGAGATCGACGTGCCGCGTCACGCTCAGACGGAGCGTCGCTTTCTCGCGCAGCGCGAGCTGGTATTTCCGCGGCATCCGCGTCGTGGAAAAGATCACGATCTTCGAGAAATCGGTCTGGAAAATATTCAGCGCGGGATCGATCCGGCCCTCGTTCGAGACGATCACGCGCAACGGCCAGGCCGCTTGCCCGCGCGCCTCCCGCTCCGCCCGCATCGCCGGATCGGGCAGACCGAGGCGGACGTTGTCGTGTGCGAGCGTGCTCCGGCCGATAAGGACGGCGTCGCCTAACGAACGCTGGCGAAGGAGATGTTTCTTGTCCTCGCGCGAGGTGAAATCGACCGGCGAGAAAGCGCGCGTGGTGATCTTGCCATCGATCGTCATGGCAAAGGTGGCGGCGACGAGCGGGCGATGCCGGCGAGCCATAAGTCTCATAGGTCGCATGGGACCTATTCGTTTTCGGTGATCTCATGCTCGAGCGTCGCCACTTCCTCGCGCATTTCCTTCAGCTTCACATGCCCGGTCTGGCCGCTCGGTTTGTAGAAGAAGTAAACGATCCCGCCCGGCGCGCAGGAGATGAGCATGACGAGAAAGCTCATCGAGCCGATGAGCACGGCCACCGCCTCGGGCACGCCGCAGAGTCCATGGAGCATGACCTGAAAAATCTTCTCGCGCAGCCCGACGCCGGCGAAGCTGATCGGCAACGAAGAGATCGTGCGTTCGATCGGCATAATCGCAAAAAAATCGAGCACGCCGACCCGCGCCCGAAAGGCGAACGCGACGCAGAGAAAAGTCGCGAAGGTCGAGAGATGCGCCACGATCGAGCAGCCAAACGCCGCCAGAGTCGCGCGCCAATGGTGCGCGTAGAGATGATAGGACGCGGAAAGTTCGATTAATTTTTCCCGACCCGGAAAACGCGCCGGGAGCGAGTGCGCGAGATTGAAGCCGCTGACGACAAACGAAGTCACGAGCATGAGAACGGCGCCGCCGAGAATGGCCATGAGCAACCAGACTAGTTGCCGGGTCTCGGGAAGCTGCGTGAGCCAGCGGTAACGGAGCGCGATGAGCGTGCCGGTGATGCTGATGAGCGCGACGAGACCGACCATGCGATCGAAGACCACGGCGAGGAGCGCGCCGGTCGCTTTCCCGGGCGTTTCCTTGAGCAGCAAATAGCTTTTAATAATTTCGCCGCCGGTGCCTCCGGGCAGGAACTGGTTGTAAAACATCCCGATCAAAAAGAGCCCGGAAACGCGCGAGACGCTGAGGTAAATCTTTTGGACCCGCAGGAGAACGAACCAGCGAATCGCCGCGACGAATTCGACCAGGCAATAGCAGGCGATCGCGGCGACGACCCAACCGTAGTTCGCCATCCGGAGCGCGACCGCCATCTGCGCGCGCTTCTGCGGATCGTGGAAAACCCAGAAGAGGACCGCGATCGTGACCGCGACCTGGAAGAAGCCAGCGAGAATTTTTTTCATTTACCGAAGTGCTCCCGCCAGACCGTGACCGAACGGCGGATGT
>JBPCRH010000273.1:0-6377 GCA_050997075.1 Chthoniobacterales bacterium | reverse complement strand
CGCCCGGGCGATCACAGGGGAGGAGGACGCATACGGTCTGGCGCCCGGCGGTCTGACCGGCACACCGGGCTTTGCCAGTCCGGAGCAATTCCAGAACTGCACGCAGCTGGACGTGCGCTCTGATATCTATTCGTTAGGTGCGACGCTCTGGTTTGCGCTCTGTGGCCGGGCGCCCTTCGCCGCCGCCGGCCCCGAGGAACTGCGCACGCAGCAACTGCAGCTGAGACCAGTCGCCGTGGTGAAAGCTCCTGAACCGCTTCTCCGTTTGCTCCGCGCGATGCTTGCGCCCGAGCCCGGGAAACGCCCGCAATCCGCGCGTGAGTTACTGCTGGCGCTCGAGCGGTGCCGGCGCGTCATCTCGCGGTCCCGCCGGCGCCTCTGGTCGATCGCCGGCGGCGTGGCCGCCTGTCTTCTGCTCATTGGGACCACGACCGCCCTGCGTCACAAAAGAGCGGTCGAGCGGGAGCGATCGCCGGAGAAGAGCATCGCGGTTTTACCTTTTCAAAATCTGAGTGGCCAAAAAGAGAACGACTTTTTCGCCACTGGGGTGCAGGAGGAAATCTTATCCAACCTCGCACGGATCGCGGATTTGAAGGTGATCAGCCGCACGTCGGTGATGCAATATCTGAGCGGCCAGCCGCGCGATGTGCGCGAGATAGGGCGATCGTTAGGCGTACGTAAACTGTTGGAAGGAAGTGTGCAGCGAATCGGCAATCGGGTGCGCGTGATCGCGCAGTTGATCGACGCGCAAAAGGACGCTCATCTCGGGAGCCATACTTACGATCGCGACGTAGCAAATACCTTCGCGGTCGAGGATGAAATCGCGGAAAACATCGCCGCTCAATTAAAAACCAGACTCTCCCCCGCGGAACGAGCAGCCATCGCCGAGCAACCGACGGATAACCTGGAGGCCTACCAGCTTTATACCGAGGCCACTTCCATCTATATCTGGCACGAGCAGAACGCGCGCGAGAGCCTCACGCGCAAACTCGAGTTGCTCGCAAAGGCGACGCAGCGCGACCCGCGTTTTGCGCTCGCCTACTGCGCCATCGCCAAGGCGCAATCCGACTTTTTTCAGACCGACGGCGGCGTCCATCTCGGTCTGGCGAAAAAGGCGGCCGAGACCGCTTTGCAACTCCGGCCCGACCTTGGCGAAAGCCATCTCGCCCTCGCGCTGCCCGACATGTTCGCCGGCGACTACGACCAGGCTCAGAAAGAGATCACTCTCGCCCTCCGCACTTTGCCGAACAATGTCGAAGCCTTCCGCGTCGCCAGCTTTATCGACCAATTCCAAGGTCGCTGGGACGATGCCGTCGCGAAGATGCAAAAAGCCCACGAGCTCGATCCGGAAAACAACGAGGTCTTTCACTACCTTCGAGGGCTCTATATGAGCACGCGCCGTTACCGCCAATGTGAACAAGCGCTCCGCCAACGGGTCACGCGCAACCAAGAGGAAAAATACTGGATTCAGCTCGGATTGGCCAAGGTTAAACTCTTTACCGGCGACGCCGCGGCGGCGCAGGCTGCGCTCGACCGGGTTCCTCTCGCTTACGATCCGACAGGCGAATTTGGCGGTATCCGCTGCAAAACCGCGTTCTACCGGCGCGACTACTCTGCCGTCGAGCGTATCATCGCGGCCACCCCCAAGGATATCGACAGCGGTTTCTACGCCGGCATCCTCGCCCGCCTGAGCAGCGATCAACCAGCGGCGCACGCCATCTTCGTTGCCCTCCGAAGAAAGATCGAAGCCACCGATTTCGACACCCTCGCAACCATCGCCGCGGCGCTCGGCCGCAAGGAAGAGGCGATTCGCGAGGCGCAGCAGGCGATTGCTCTCACCCCGCTCGCTAAAAACGCATGCGACGCACCGGGCTGTATTGCCGCATTGGGGTTGGTTTACGCCTGGGTCGGCGAACCGGACAAAGCCATCGAACAACTGCAAAATGTGGTCAAACTTCCCTGCGGCATCACCTATGGCGAGCTGCTCTTGGATCCCCGCTGGGATCCTCTGCGGGGGGATCCGCGCTTCGCCAGGATTATAGCCGAGGCCAAACCTAAAGGTTGAGGAGCGCATAGGCTGCGACGGCACGGAGCGAGCCTTTGGCGGTGCGGTGTGCGGTTTCCTGAGAACTTCTGCAGAATTTTTGCAATGCCGCGGCTTTTTCTCCGTTGGAAAGATTTGAATACCAATCCAACCAACTATGAAAACTATCCTTCACAAACGCACTCACGCCCGGCCGATGATCCTCTTCGGTCTGCTCTCCATCGGCCTGGTCTCATCCCCTTGGGCGCAGGCGCAGACGCAATGGTTCGCCGCCGTCGGCGCACAGACCGAAGACAAGGCCGGTCAGGCTTTGGCCTTCCTCCCGAATGAAATCTGGATTCACGCCGGGGACAAGATCACCTGGCAGTTTCAGACGGACGAGATTCACACCGTGACGTTTCTCACCGCCGACCAACCGCGCCCATTTTTCGGGGAGGGTTGCCCCGGCTTCTCTGCTGACCCTGCCACCTACGACGGCACTAACTGTGTGACCACACCTCCGATGGTCAAAGGGCAGACCTTTACGGTCATCTTCCCGAAGGCGGGAAATTTCAAACTGGCCTGCCTCGTGCACGAAGATCAAACCGGCCTCATCCATGTGCTCGATCAATCGATGGCACTTCCCCACAGCCAAGCCTTCTATGATCGTCAGGGAGCCAAGCAGCAAAGGAACCTGCTCGGCGTGACACGCGACCTGCCAAATGACGCGGCCGGCAAACATTGTTGCATGGTCACAGCCGGGAAGGGCGCGATTTTAGCGACCGCGGGAGGAGCGAACTCCGCTTCGCTGGTGCGTTTTTCCGATGAGACCATCACGATCCGTGCTGGTCAGACCGTCGAGTGGCGCAATCTCGATCCGAGACTGCCCCACACGATTACTTTCGGGACTGAACCGCAGGACCTCGTCTCTCCTTCCCCGGATGTGGTGGTCGATCCCGACGGAGCCCGGCACGCCACCATTGCTTCCACTTCGGATAGCACGCACTCGGGGTTCATTCTCGTGGCGCCCGAAGATCGGCTCGGACTTCCTCAGGCGCCTGCGGGTGTGACTCGATTCCGCGTCACTTTCCCGAATGCCGGGACCTTTCCCTACATCTGTGCATTGCACGACAGCCTGGGCATGACCGGGACCGTGATTGTTAAGCCGTAAGGCCGCAGTCCGAGGCAATGTCAGTGGCGGCCGAGGGAGATGTCCCTCGGCCGCTTCATTTCGCGAACTAATAGCCGCGCGCTTCGCCTAACGAGTCTAAGTCTCCAGAGTTACCGCCGGCTCGGCCGATTTGCTCCCGTCGGTCGACATTTGGCCTTCATGTTTCCCTTCGGCAAACTCTTCGATCATCTTCTTGTTGAAGGCCGGGATGTCATCCGGCTTGCGGCTGGTGACGAGGCTGTTGTCGACGACCACTTCCTCATCGACCCACGTGCCGCCGGCGTTTTTCACATCGGTCTGAATCGCCGGCCAGGAGGTCAGCGTCCGGCCGTCGACTACGCCAGCGTCGATCAGCACCCAGGGCCCGTGACAGATCGCGGCCACCGGTTTCCCGGCGTCGAAGAAATGCCGCGCAAAATCCGTCGCCGCCGGCGTCGAACGTAATTCATCGGGATTGAGCAAGCCGCCCGGAATCATGAGGGCATCGAAGTCCTCGGGTTGGGCGTCGTCGAGCGTGAGATCGACGTCGAACTTGTCGCCTTTATCGGCGTGATTCATTCCCTGGATCTGCCCGCCTTTGGGCGAGACGATGGTCGTCTTCGCGCCCGCTTTGTTCAGCGCCTCACGCGGCTTCGTCATCTCGACCTGTTCAAATCCGTTCGCGACCAAAATCGCGACCTTTTTTCCGTCCAATTTTCCCGCCATAAAATCTCCCGTTGAATTAAAAACCCGGCCCCGACATGCGGTCCGGCCTGCGAAGGGTTTCGCAGCAGCGACGCGCGTCGGATGTAGCGTTCTTCTGCCTAACGAATGATCCAGAGGTTGCAGGGGATCACATCGGTGATCCAGGCGCTCTGCCGCGGGAGCCTCGCGTCGGCGCCCGGCTTCGTCTCCATCGGCACCGCGAGGAGATCGGCTTTCACCGCCGACACGAAATCGGAGGCAGCAAAACCGGTGTTGCCGCGAATGCAGCGGGTCTCGATCGGGACCGGCGTCGCGCCCGCGGCAAGGACGAATTCCTGAAGCGCGACTTCTTCTTCTTCGAGGGTGCGCGCGATGGTGCGCGAGGTTTTCGAGCGGCGCCGGGCGCGGGCTTTGTCGAAGGTGGTGTAATTGCGAATAACGTAAAGCCGCTCGCATTTTTCCCGCTCCGCGAGCTGAAGCGTCCGCGCGAAAGCGCGGCGCGCGTGCTCGCTGTATTCCGCCATGAAGACGATGTGCCGGAGCGGCTTCGGCTCGAGTTCCGGATTCGTGAAGAGCATGACCGAGCACTTCGCTTCGCGGACGAGGCGGCGGGCGACGTTGCCGAGAAACTGACGATGGACCGCTTCCTTCTCGAGCGCGCCGGCGATGAGCAGCTCGAGGTGATTTTTAGTGGCCGCGGCGAGGATGCCGCTGGCCGGGTCGCCCTCTTCGTAGTGCACGACCGAGTCCGCCGGGAGTTTCAGTTTTTTCCAGGCATCGGCGAACTTTCGGGTCGTGTTCGCGTCGCGTTGGCCGACGTAAATGAAGCTGAGCTGCGAGTCAAAACGATCGCGCACCCGCCGCGCTTCGGTGAGCACATGGAGGAAACGCGGCGACGAAAACGCCGCCGCCACGGCAATCGATCGATAGGCGGAGTCGCTCATTTTCGAGGCAGTTACTTTGGGCCGCACCGCGCGAAGGGCAACTCGCGGGGCCGGCACCCGGCTTTTCATTTCGCACTTCCTCTGCAATTTTCCCCGCGTTATGCGGCGTGCGATTTATCCTGGGAGCTTCGATCCGGTTACGAATGGTCACCTCGATGTGATCGAGCGGGCTCGGAAATTGTTCGACGACGTGATCGTCGCGGTCGCGCAGAACGACCAGAAGAAGCCGCTCTTTTCGCTCGAGGAGCGGCTCGAGTTTCTCCGCGAAGTGACGCGCGGGATGGAAGGCGTGCAGATCGCGCCGATGCCCGGGTTGCTGGTCGAGTTTGCGAAACGCCAGGACGCCTGCGCGATTGTGCGCGGGCTGCGCGCGGTCTCGGATTTCGAGTTCGAATTCCAGATGGCGCTGATGAATCGCAAACTGGAAGGGGCCGTGGAAATGATGTGCCTTATGCCGAAGGAAGAATACACCTACCTGAGTTCGCGGATCGTGAAGGAGATCGCGCGGCTCGGGGGCGATATTAGCGGCTTCGTGCCATCGTGTGTGGTGGAAAGTTTTGGAAAGAAATTGAAACGATGAAAGTGCATCTGCGCCAGATTCCGGACGAAGGGATCCATCTCGCCGGGGAAGAGGAATGCCCCATTCAGCCGCAGCTCGACGCGACGGAAGTGAAGTGTACCGGGCCGCTCCGTTACAACCTCGAGGTCGGGATTTCTGAGGGTTCGCTCTGGGCGAAGGGCGAGCTCCGTCAGCCGGTGGAACTGCATTGCGTGCGCTGCCTGGAGGCGTTCCCGTTCGAGATCGCGGTCAAAGATTTCGCGATTCATACCGACCTGACCGGGCCGGAAACAGTCGATCTCACGCCTTTCATGCGGGAAGATATTTTACTGAACCTGCCACCGTATCCGCATTGCGATCGCGATGGCGGGCGGATCTGTCCGGTGCCGGAGGAGGAGGTGAGCGGCGCCCAGGCCGAGCCGCTCGAAGCGCGCCCACCTGACTGGAGCGCGCTCGACGATCTGAAGTTGTAGACGCTTCGCTCTGCGAAGTGCGGGGGCGGGCGAGCGTCGCAGTGCTGACGAGAGCTTTCTCCCGCGCTTCGCAGAGCGAAGCGTCTACAGTTGCCTTTCGTTCATTTCCTGCTTTCCTAAGCCGCTCTTATGGGAGTCCCAAAACGCAAAACCTCGAAGATGCGCCTGCGCACGCGCAAGGCTTCGCATCGCTGGCAGCCGCCGCAGCTCAATAAGTGCGCGCAATGCGGCAGCACCGTCGCCTCGCACACCGCCTGCCCCTCCTGCGGATATTATCGCGGCCGGCAGGTTTTGACCGTCGAGGCGTGAACGCCACCTGCACTTACACTTTCACTTTCACCTACACTCTCTCCCTCGCGCCACAGAGTGTAAGGGAAAGGTAAAGTGTAGGTACAATTTGGGGAGCGTGCCTTTCTCGAATCGCTTTTTCATTTTGCAATCGCGGACGCTGAACCGCAGAGTGCTCTCCCGATGAAGATCGCTCTCGATGCCATGGGCGGCGATTTTGGCCCGCCTAATCTGG
>JBPCRH010000229.1:0-8983 GCA_050997075.1 Chthoniobacterales bacterium | reverse complement strand
GCCCCGATGGTAGTGCATCTATAGGTTGTGCGAGAGTAGGACGTTGCCAGAACTTATGCCCGGCATCTTGGAAACAAGGTGCCGGGCTTTTTTTTGCCCGCGGTGGAAATTCGAGACTCGCATTTCCCCGCGGCTAACTCGAAACTTATTCCATGGCTCACAGCCTCACTCCGATGATGCAACAGTATCAGCGGCTCCGCGCCAGCGTGCCGGCTGACACTCTCTTGCTTTTTCGCCTGGGAGACTTCTACGAGCTCTTTTTTGAAGACGCCAAATCTGCTTCGGGCCTGCTCAATCTCGCCCTGACCAAGCGCAACGACGTCCCGATGTGCGGGATGCCGTATCACGCGGCGCCGGGTTATATCGCGAAGCTCATCAAGGCCGGCCGCCGCGTTGCGATCTGCGATCAGACAAGCGAGCCGCAACCGGGAAAGATTGTCTCGAGAGACATCACCCAAATCATCAGTGCCGGGACGGTGAGCGATCTTGATCTCCTGGAATCCAAACGCGCCAACTACCTTGGCGCTGTGTTTGCGGAAGGCGACGCTTTCGGGGTCGCTTATGCTGACTTGACGACCGGCGAGTTCCGTCTCCTCCAGTTAGGCAGTGAAGCTTCCGCGTTCGACGAACTTGCTCGGATCGCGCCCTCTGAACTGTTAGTGAGTGAGCAGCAGGAAAAGCAATTCGCGGAAGTTCCGGGGGCGCTGCTGTACGATCACTACGCGTTCCTTCCGGAAAACGCCCGTTTCACCCTGCTCGAGCATTTCAAGGTGAAGTCGCTCGACGGCTTCGGCTGCGCGCACCTACCGCAGGCGATCGGCGCGGCCGGCGCGATCAGCCATTACCTAAAGCATCAGCTTCGCCGGAAGATCGATCATCTTGCTTCGCTCCGGTGCGAAGCCGCCGGCGACTACGTGGTGCTCGATGCCGCGACCCAGGCAAATCTCGATCTCGTCGTCTCGCGCGGCGCGCGCGACACCAGTTTGCTCGCGGCGCTTGATCGAACCGTCACGCCGATGGGCGGGCGGCGATTGCGCAACTGG
The DNA here is from genome assembly GCA_050997075.1 of Chthoniobacterales bacterium. Taxonomy (GTDB): domain Bacteria; phylum Verrucomicrobiota; class Verrucomicrobiia; order Chthoniobacterales; family UBA10450; genus Palsa-1392. The sequence goes on along the minus strand of JBPCRH010000229.1, from coordinate 7,940 downwards.
ATTCTCCAGCCGATTCGCGATCTGGTCGAATTGGAACGGCGCCAGCAAACCATCGCCGACCTGCTTCAGGAACCCGACATCCTCGCAGCTTTGCGCGACGCGCTGCGATCCATCCGCGACCTCGAGCGCGCCTGTGGCCGGCTGAGCCAGGCCTCGGGCAACGCCCGGGATTTGGTGGCACTAAAAGTTTCGTTAGGCCAAATCCCGGAGCTCAAGCGCGAGCTGCAGAAGCTCCTCGACCGCGTCAACTTTGGCGTCACCCAGACGAACGGTCACGCCAGTCGCGAGTCGCTCGCGCAGCAACTGCAAAACGAACTTCGGGAAATGCCCGCGCTCGCCGAGAAACTCTCCGGCGCTCTCGCCGAAGATCCTCCGCTGGTCTTGAAGGAAGGCGGAATTTTCCGGGACGGTTTCGATCCGCAACTGGATGAGTTGAGACAGGCTTCGCGCGACGGAAAGACCTGGATCACCGCGCTCCAGGAACGCGAAATTGCAACCACTGGAATCAAGTCCCTCAAGGTCCGCTTTAACTCCGTTTTCGGTTACTTCATCGAGATCACAAAATCGAATCTTGCGAGCGTCCCGGAGCATTACACGCGCAAGCAGACTACGGTTGGCGGCGAGCGTTTCATCACTCCGGAATTGAAGGAGATGGAGGCGAAAATTCTGGGCGCCGACGAGCGCGCGCGCCATCTCGAGTATCAGCTTTTCCAAACCCTGCGCGACGAGACGCTTGGCGAACTTGCTCCCATCCCGCAGACCGCGAGCGCGCTCGCGACGCTCGATGTTTTGTGCTCGTTCGGCGAAGCCACGCGATTCTTTCACTATTGCCGGCCAAAGCTGAACGACTCCCTCCGCCTTTGCCTGAAAGACGCGCGCCACCCGGTGCTCGATCAGAATCTCGCGGAAGAAAAGTTTGTGCCGAACGACACCGACCTCGACGGCGAAAAGCTCCGGCTCGCGCTTATCACCGGTCCGAACATGGCCGGCAAATCGACCTACATCCGTCAGGTCGCGCTGATCGTTTTGCTCGCGCAGATCGGCAGCTTCGTCCCGGCTGCGAGCGCGGAGATCGGGCTCGTCGACCGCATCTTCACCCGCGTGGGCGCGAACGACGATCTCTCGCGTGGCCAATCCACGTTCATGGTCGAGATGAACGAAACCGCGAACATCGTGAACAACGCGACCGAGCGCAGCCTCGTCATCCTCGACGAAATTGGCCGGGGCACCTCGACCTTCGATGGGCTTTCGATCGCCTGGAGCGTGGCGGAATTTCTCCACGATAAGATCAAGGCGCGCACGCTTTTCGCGACGCACTACCACGAGCTGACCAAGCTGGCGGAGCAGCGCAGCGGCGTTGCCAACTTTAACGTCGCGGTCCGCGAATGGAACGAGCAGATCATCTTCCTGCGCAAGATTATCCCGGGCGGCGCCGACAAGAGTTACGGCATCCAGGTTGCGCGCCTGGCCGGATTGCCCCGCGAAATTCTCGATCGCGCGAAAGACATCCTGGCGCATTTGGAGAGCCCCAACGAACCGGCTCGAAAGTTGGGCACGGGGAAAAAGCGGAGCCGGCGCGGCCTGCCAGCGCGGACTGAAAAGCCGCAGCTTGATCTTCTTTAGGCACTAAACCTTCCGGGCCGCTGGAGAAAAGTAATGACGGCGCGCCGCCTGCCGGATAATTTCACCTCCGTCTCCACGCATGGCTGTTCTCACCGAAAAAGATCTCAGCGAGCAACTCCGCGGCTATTGGTTGAAAGCGGTCGCCGCGATCGAACTCCGCAACTTCGGCTACGCGATCGAGCTGCTGCAAAACCTCCTGAAGCAGGAGCCGGAATTCCTCACTGGTCGCCAGATGCTTCGGCGCGCCGCCGTCACCCGCGCGAAGAGCGAGAAGAAGAGCTTCTTTAACATTTCCACCTCGCCGCTCGCGGTCATGAAAGCGCAGCGCGAACTGAAGAAAGATCCGAAAAAGACGATCGAGCTGATCGAGAAAATCCTCGAGAGCGAGCCCTACAACCAGCAGGCGAACATGCTCCTGAAGGACGCGGCCGCCGCCGGCGGGTATCCCGAGATCGCGATCTTCGCGATGGAGACGCTGCTCGAGAACGATCCGAAGGACGTAAAAGTGCTCCGCGAATTGGGCACGCTTTACCGGCAGTACGAGCAGAGCGACAAGGCGGTCGAGATTTACAATCGGATCGCCGAGATCAACCCGGCCGACCTCGAAGCGCTCAAGCTCGGGAAGGACGCCTCGGCCCGCGCCTCGATGAAAACCGGCGGGTGGAACGAAGCAGAAAGCTATCGCGATTTAATCACGGACAAGGAGACGGCCGTCTCCCTCGAGCAGCAAAGCCGGATGCAGTTAACCGGCGAATCGCTCGACCAACAAATCAGCGAGGCCTTCGCGCGGCACGAAGCGGAGCCGCAAAACGTCGACCTCGCGAAGCGCCTCGGCGCGCTCCACGATCAGAAGGAAGACCTCGACGGCGCCGTCGCCTGGTATGAATACGCGGTCGACCTGACGAACCGGAGCGACCCCGGTTTAGTGCGCAAGGTGACCGACCTGAAAATGCGCCAGCTCGAGGAACGCATTCGCACCGATGAGGAATATCTCGCGGCGCACGGCGGCGAGGACGCACATTTCGCGGAGAAGAACGCCGAGCTGGAACAAGCCCGAAAACAGCGCGCGGAAATCCTGATCGACGACGCGCGCAAGCGGCTCGATCGCAACCCGACCGATCTTCAACTCCGCTACGAGCTCGGCGAGCACCTCACGAATGCTGGCCAGTATCGGGACGCCCTGCCCGAGCTCCAGCGTGCCCGGCAAAATCCAAACGCGCGCCTGAAGGCGATGAATCTGCTGGGCCGTTGCTATCGCGAGCTCGGGATGCTCGATCTCGCGGCCAAGCAGCTCGACGATGCGGCGAAGGAAATGCTCGTGATGGACGCGGTAAAAAAAGAGATCGTTTACAACCTCGGGCTGGTCTACGAGCAGATGGGCGACGCCGAAAAATACATCGGCGCGATGAAGCAAATCTACGAGACCGACTACGGTTATCGCGACGTCGCGCAACGGGTGGAGAGCTCCTACAGCGCCACGGCCGAGCAGAGCTAAAGCGCCCTCTCTGTCCGGAGCCGGCAGAGTTTGAATTTGCGCGAGGCGCACTAAAGTCCCCGATGCCTGACCCCGACGTCGCCGCCGCCTTCGTCCGGCACGAACCTTGGATCACAAAATGCGAGCTGCATGGGGCGTCGTCCGGTGGCTGGTTTGACGCGACGAACGATCACCGGATCGAGCAATTCCGCCGTTGTTTTCCGGACGCGAAGCGCATCCTCGAGTTCGGCGCGCTCGAGGGCGGGCACACCATTGGCCTCGCTCGTCTCCCGGGGGGGAATACGTTTTCGGAGTCCAAGGGCGCGCACAAAACCTGGCGCGCGCGGCTCGCCCAAGAACTTTACGAAGTTTCAAAAATCGAATTCATCGAGCCCAATCTCGAGCAGAACCGGCTCTCGGAGTTTGGTCCCTTCGACGTGATTTACTGCTCCGGTTTGCTCTATCATCTGCCGGAACCGTGGAAGCGGGTCGAGCAATTCGCCGCGGTCGCGCCCGGCCTTTTTCTCTGGACGCATTGCACCGGTGAGGTGGACGCGGATTACCTGATCGAAGGCTACCGAGGATGCCGCTACGCCGAAGGCGGGCCCGAGGAAGTGCTGAGCGGCCTTTCGCCCGATTCCTTCTGGCCCACGCTCGGCTCGCTCTGCACGATGCTGACCACCCACGGTTTTGCGGAAGTGCGGCTGCTCGAGAACAACGCCGCGCATCCGCACGGGCCGGCCGTGACCATGGCCGCGGTTGCCTGATCGTTAGGCCATGAAGTTCTTCAAGAATCTCGTCGAGAAATTCAGCGGCAAACCGGTCGACTGGGATGAGCTGGAGGAGATGCTCATCCGCAGCGATCTCGGGGTGAAGATGAGCCTGCGCATCGTGCAGTCGCTCCGGAAACGCGCGGAGACGCAAAAGATCACCGCACAGGACGTTGCCGAAGTGGCGCGCGAAGAAATTCTCCGCGTCCTCCCGATCCAGCCGGGTCCGATTCGGCCGCTCCCGGCGAAGCCAAAAGTGATCCTCATCGTCGGCGTAAACGGCACTGGTAAGACGACCTCGACCGCGAAGCTCGCGTATTATTTCAAACGCCATCGCCACTCCGTGCTGCTCGCGGCCGCGGACACTTTTCGCGCGGCCGCGATCGAGCAGCTCGGCATCTGGGCGGAGCGCTTGGAGATCGAGATGATCCGCGGCCAATACAACGCGGACCCCGCGGCGCTTTGTTACGAGGCTTATCAGGCGGCCGACCGGCGCGGGATCGAGTTCCTCATTTGCGACACCGCCGGCCGCTTGCACACGAAGACGAACCTCATGGGCGAGCTTGAGAAAATTAAGCGCTCGTTAGGCAAACACGACCCGGACGCGCCGCAGGAGCGCCTGCTCGTGGTCGACGCCACCACCGGAAGCAACGCCCTCGCGCAGGCGCGGGAATTTCACGCGGCCGTCGATCTCACCGGGCTCATCGTTACGAAGCTCGATGGCAGTGGGAAAGGCGGGATCGTGATCGCGATCCAGAACGAGCTCGGGATTCCCACGCGCTTCGTCGGCACCGGTGAAAAGCTCGAAGACCTCGCGCCTTTCGACAGCCGCGCTTTCATCGAGCAGATGTTGTAACACAGGCGTCTTGCCTGTCTCGTCGAACGGAAGTCCCGCCCGGTCTTTGGCTCATGCAGGCGAGACGCCTGCTTGACGAGAACAGGCGAGACGCCTGTGTTACGGCATGAAGCGCTACTGGCTGGTGAAGCAGGAACCGGAGGCCTACTCGTGGGACGATTTCGTGCGCGACGGCCTAACGAGTTGGACGGGGGTGCGGAATTACGCCGCGCGGAACAATCTGCGCGCGATGCGCCAAGGCGACGCGGTCTTTTATTATCACAGCGTCAGCGACAAGGCCGTGATCGGCATCGCGGAGGTGACGCGCGAGGCATTTCCCGATCCGACAGCGGAGGAAGGCGACTGGAGCGCAGTCGAGTTGAAACCGGTGAAGCCGCTGAAAAATCCGGTCACGCTCGAGCGAATCAAAGCGGAGCCGAAGCTGCGCGAGATCGCGCTCCTGCGGAATTCCCGGCTCTCGGTGCAGCCGTTAGGAAAAGCCGAATTCGAGCTGATCTGCCGGCTTTGAGACACTAAAATTGGCTTGTCCGGGGGCGCGCTCCGGCGAGGCTACGGCGTGCAGCGCGCCCTGGTTGTTTCGATTCACGATGTTGCTCCGGCGACGCAGCCGCAGGTCGGGGAAATGCTGCGCGAACTCGACGGCCTGGGGGTAACGCAGACTTCGTTGCTCGTCGTGCCCGATTATCATCGGCGCGGCCGTTCCATGGCCGATGACGCTTTTTGCCAATGGCTCGCCGAGGCGCAGACGCACGGGCACGAAGTCGTGCTTCACGGCTTTTTTCACGAACGCGCGCGCCGTGCGGAGGAGTCGGCGCGCGATAAGCTGGTGACGCGTTTTTATACCGCGGATGAAGGGGAGTTTTATGATCTCGATTACCACGCTGCGCTTGTTCTTCTCGAAGAGGCGCAGCGCGATTTCGCGGGGCGCGGATTTCGGCCGCGCGGTTTCGTGGCGCCGGCCTGGCTCCTCGGCCCGGAAGCGGAGCGCGCCGTGATCGACGCCGGCTTTACCTATACCACGACCCTGCGGCGGGTGAAGGATTTCGTGGCCCGGCGCGAGTTCGCCTCGCAATCGCTCGTTTACAGTGTGCGAAGCAGCTGGCGGCGCGGGGTGAGCCTGGGTTGGAATCGCTGGCATTTCTCGCGCCTAACGAACCAGCCCCTGCTCCGGCTCAGTCTGCATCCGCCCGATCTCGGTTACCCGGAAATCTGGCGGCAGATCCGCGAGATCGGCGCGGAGGCGCTGCGGGATCGAACGCCGACGACCTACGCCGCCTGGCTCGAAGCGTGTGTCATCCCGAGCAGAGCCGAAGGCGGAGTCGAGGGATCCCGTCGCGTTTCCGGGAAGCCCTCGCCCGCGAAAGAGGAGAGGCCGGATCGGAGTTTCTCAGAAACTCCACGGGATCCCTCGACTCCGCTGCGCTCCGCTCGGGATGACGAGCCCGGCGCCTAACGACCAATGAGCCGCTGCGATCTGCATCTTCATTCGAAATTCAGTGATCGCTCGGAAGAGTGGCTCTTTCGGCGCTTCGATTTTCCCGATAGCTCCTCGGAACCGGCGGAGGTCTACGCGCGCGCGAAAGCGGCCGGGATGGATTTCATGACTCTGACCGATCACGACACGATCGATGGTTGCCTGACGATCGCGGAGCGGCCGGGCGTTTTTGTGAGCGAACAGGTCACGACTTATTTCCCGCAGGATCCCTGCAAGATTCATCTCCTTGTCTGGGGGATCAGCGAAGCGCAGCACGGCGCGATCGTGGCCGTGCGCGAAAATATTTTCGATCTCCAAAAACTACTCCAAAGCGAAGAAATCGCGCACGCCGTGGCGCACCCGCTTTACAGCATCAATGGCAAACTCACGACCTCGCATCTCGAGCGGCTCATCCTCCTCTTCCAGCATTTCGAGGGGATCAACGGTCTCCGTGATGCGCTCCTGAGCGAACTCGCCCGGCACATTCTCGGGCAGCTCACGCCGGCGCAGATCGAGACCTTTGCGAATCGCCACGACCTCGCGCCGACGCACCCCGAGGCGTGGCGGAAAATCCTCATTGGCGGCTCGGACGATCACGGCGGGATGTTCATCGGCTCCGCGTTTACGGAAACGCCGGTTGCGCCCACGCCTAACGAATTCCTCGCACAGATCCGCGAGGGCAAGTGCACCGCGCAGGGCAGCGGCGGCACACCGCTCGCGCTCTCGCACGGCTTCTACAACACGCTCGCGCGCTTCATCCAGGATCGCTTCACAGAGAAGCTCGGTCCGAGTGCCGGGCTGGTGGAGAAGATGTTCTCGCGCTTCATGGAAGGGCTCGACCCGACGGAGTTTTCGCTCAAGGAGAAGGCCGGCTTCATCACTCAGGGGTTGCTCTCGGGGAAAATTTTCGAGCTGGCCAAGCCGGCGAAGATTTCTCTCTGGCGCGAGCTTTCCCGCTCCTTCTCGCAGCCGGAAGTGAAGGCCGCGCTCGCGCGCGAAGCGGCGGAAATCAAAGAGCCGGAGCGGCGCACTTTCGTGATGGCAAACGCGGCCTGCGAGCAGCTCGCGTTTCGCTGTTTCGAGAACTTCGTGAAGCAGCTCACCGCCGGCAACGTCATCGAAAGTCTCCAGGCCCTAACGAGTATAGCTCCGATCGTGGTCGTGCTCGCGCCCTACATTTACGGCTTCCACAGCCAGGCGCCGTCGCGCCGCTGGCTCCGCGAGATCTGCCTCGACTTTACCGGCGCGATTCCGCCGGCCCTGCAGAATCGCAAGCGCGCCTGGTTTACCGACACGCTGGAGGACGTAAACGGCGTCGCCACGACGATCCGGAAGATGACCGCGGCGGCCGCGGAGGCGGGGGAGGAATTGGTCGTCGTGACCTCGTGCGGCGAGCTCACGGTCGATGGAATTCCGATCAAAAACTTCCGGCCGATCGGTGAGTTTGAGTTGCCGGAGTACGAGCTGCAAAAGCTCAGCTTCCCGCCCATCCTCCAGATCCTCGATTACGTGCAGCGCGAAGGATTTTCCGAGATCATCATCAGCACGCCGGGACCGGTCGGGCTGACCGCGCTGCTCGCGGCGAAGATGCTCAACCTCGAGACGAGCGGCATCTATCACACCGACTTCCCGCAATACATTCGCATCCTCACCGAGGACAGCTTCCTCGAGAGCCTCGCCTGGAAATTCATGCATTGGTTTTACGGCCAGTGCGACACGCTCTTCGTGAACTCGGAGCAGTAT
>JBPCRH010000186.1:0-3016 GCA_050997075.1 Chthoniobacterales bacterium | reverse complement strand
GTTCGCTTCATCAACTGGAAACCTACGGACGCTCGTTTCCAAAGACCGAGATAGGAGTCAGGATCAACCCGGGCGTTGGCTCGGGTCATTCGCATAAGACCAATGTCGGCGGACCCGCTTCGAGCTTTGGGATCTGGCATGAGTCGGTCGAAGAGATCAAAGCGGTCGCCGCGAAATACCAGCTCACGATCACGCGGCTGCATACGCACATCGGTTCCGGCACCGATCCGCTCGTCTGGACCCGGGTCGCGCGCCTGAGTCTCGATCAGGTTCGCTCGTTTCCGAGGGTTACGACCTTGAATTTGGGCGGCGGTTTTAAAGTCGCGCGCATGTCCTACGAAAAGAAGACTGACCTTCAGGAGATTAGCCGGGTCGTGACTGAAGCACTAAGAGTCTTTGCGCAGGAAACCGGCCGCGAGCTTCAGCTGGAAATCGAGCCGGGCACTTACCTCGCCGCCAATGCCGGCTCACTTATCACGACGATCGACGACATCGTCGCGACCGGGAGCGATGGCTATAAGTTCCTCAAGCTCGATAGCGGCATGACCGATATCCTGCGCCCGACCCTTTACGCCGCGCAGCACCCTTTAGTCGTTGTGAACGATCGGCCTTCGGCTCCCGAGAGATATGTCGTGGTCGGTCATTGTTGTGAGTCAGCCGACTTACTCACGCCGCATCCCGACGATTCGGAAGTGGTCGCGACTCGTCTGTTGCAAAAGGCGGAGATCGGTGACTTACTCGTGGTCGAAGGAGTGGGCGTTTACTGCGCGTCAATGAGTGCGCGTAACTATAACTCCTTCCCGCGAACGCCGGAGTTACTCCGCCGGGTCGATGGCACGGTGGAGGAAGTGACGGAACGCTAGCTCTGCAGCCCGCTCAAGTAGCGCTCAGCTTCCATCGCCGCGGCGCAGCCTGCACCAGCCGCAGTGATCGCCTGCTTGTAAACGCGATCAGCCACATCGCCGGCGATGAAAACGCCCGGGTGTTTGCTCTCGGCCAAGTGTCTAACGAGTAAATAACCGTCGGGATCGGTCTCGAGCTTGCCGGCAAAGGCTCTCGTATTCGGGTCATGCCCGATCGCGACGAAGACGCAGGCAACTTCGAGCTCCCGTTCGGCTTTCGTCTCCAGATCGCGCAGCATCACCGCCCGCATCTCGCCTTTTTCGTCGGTGAGGTATTTCGTTACCGCCGTGTTCCAGATCGGCTCGATCGACTCGCAGGCGAGGACGCGATCGGCCATGATCTTCGACGCGCGCAAGGCGTCGCGCCGATGGATGAGGTAAACCTTCGAGGCGAAACGGGTGAGGAAGAGCGCTTCTTCTGCGGCGGAATCGCCGCCGCCGACCACGCAGACCGGGACGTTGCGATAAAAAGCACCGTCGCAGGTCGCGCAACTCGTAAGCCCGTGGCCGATCAGTTTCTCTTCGTTCTCGAGCCCGAGCCAGCGCGCCGAGGCGCCGCTCGCGATGATGAGCGACTCGGTCTCGAGCCACTCCTCATCGGTCTGGAGCCGGATGTGCTCACGCGAAAGATCGAGCCCGACCGCTTCCGCGTAGGAAAAGCGCGCGCCAAAATTCTCCGCCTGCTTGTGCATGTTCATCACGAGCTGCGGGCCGTCGATTCCCTCGGGGAAGCCGGGAAAATTTTCCACCAGCGTGGTCGTGGAAAGCTGCCCGCCGGGCTGACGCCCTTCAAGCACGAGCGGGGCGAGATTGGCGCGTGCGGCGTAAATTGCCGCGGTGAGTCCGGCGCAACCGCTGCCGATGATGATGACTTTTTCCACGAGCGCCAAGAGTAGCACGGAGGCTCAGGGCGATCTAATTTCCGCGCCATGCCGGAGCTCGCCGAAGTCGAATATTACCGCAAAATTTGGAACCCCGGCCTCGGCGACACGGTCACCGGCGTGCAGCTGCACGGCGAGAAACGGATCTTTCGCGGGAGCGATGTGCGGGCACTAAAACGCCGGCTCGTCAGGCAACAACTCCTGCGTTCGGCAGCGCGTGGAAAGCAGATGCTCTTCGAGTTTGGCGGCGGGAACTGGCTCGGGATTCACCTTGGGATGAGCGGTCAGCTGCGTGTGGAACCGGCAGGTTTCCGTGCGGAAAAGCAAGATCATTTAGTGCTTCAGCAGGCGAAGCGCGCACCGGTTTTTCGCGATGCGCGCCTCTTCGGGCGCGTTCGTTTTTCTCACAGCGACGAACCGCCGGAATGGTGGGAAGCGATCGCGCCGGCGATCACTTCGCGGCAGTGGACGAAGTCGGCGTTCGCGAAGTTTTTGCAGCGCCACGGGCGGGCGCCGATCAAGGCCGTGCTGCTCGCGCAGGAAGGTTTCCCGGGCGTCGGCAACTGGATGGCGGATGAAATTCTCTGGCGGGCGCAGATCGCGCCGCGGACGTTGGCTGGGAAAATAGGTGCCTCAAAACTCGCCGCGCTTTATCGGAGCACGCGCTTCGTGGCGCGGGCGGCGCTGGAGATTATCGGCACCGATTGGAGCGATCCGCCGCGCACCTGGCTGCTGCACAAACGCTGGAAAGCCGGCGGGAAATGCCCGAAGCACGGGACGACGTTGCAACGCGCCACGATCGGCGGCCGCACCACCGCGTGGTGCCCGCGCTGCCAGAAGTAGCGCCATGCTCACGAGTCATCCCGAGCGGAGCTCGGGATGACACGCTCTGATGCGGGCTCGCGACGCCGCGCCTATCGTTCGATTGCGGGCGGATGGAAAAGGTCGGGATTGGCCGGCGGCTCGAGGTCGTGCGCGCCAAAAGCCGGGACCGGAAACTCGCTCGGGCGCGCCGGCTTTAAGAACTCGGCCTGATCTTTGCCGGTGAGTTTTTGTCCGTCGATCTTCCGCTGCAGTTCCATGAAAGCGTGGAGCAAGGCCTCCGGCCGCGGTGGGCAGCCGGGGATGTAAACATCGACCGGGATATAGCGGTCGATGCCCTTAAGCACGTTGTAGCCTTGCTTGAAAGGCCCGCCGGAAATCGCGCAGGCGCCCATCGAGATGACGTATTTC
>JBPCRH010000119.1:0-2505 GCA_050997075.1 Chthoniobacterales bacterium | reverse complement strand
AACACGAACTCAAAGGCTTCGAAAACTCGCGCGCTTTCTTCGCCGCGATCTAGACCATCACGCGCTTTATCCGGCCGGCTTCGCTGATCATGTTCTGGTTCCAAGGCGGGTCCGCAACTCAGCTGGTCAATTTAGGCAGCTAGTTTGGCTAGCTCTCGCGGCTCAAGCTCTTTACTGCGTCCTCGATGACGACCAGGCTCATTTTGCAAGAAATTAGACATCCAAGCTGTTGCTTTCCGGCCCACTCCCGCGCGAATTCGTGGGGGGGACACTTCAGTCCCGCGCGCACACGATCAACATCCGCACCCATAATTTCATGGACGCCACCCAAGTCGCGAACGCGCCTAACGATCCCGTAGTGCAGGCACGACTAGAATCCTGCGCCTTCAAAGGCGCGGTCAAAAACCGCGCGAGCGGAGAGTGGGAAGCCGTCCCGATGTGCGCGATGAACCAGAGCCGCTGGAGCGAGCTCTATGCGGAACGTCTCGGGTAGCGCCCGCATTCTGCGGGCTGGTCGCGGCATTCTGCCCCGACGAACTTTGGTGGCCAAGTGACTCACCTCAGCGCATCGATCCGAGAGCAAACGGAGCCGAACGAAAGTGCGTCGCGGTGGAACACCGCGACCGGCCCGCAGCAGGCGGGCGCGACCCGATCACTTCGTTAGGCTGGCTTTGTTCAGATCGAGATTCTTCTGCTCGATCACGCGCGTGTCGGGGGCATTTTTCATGAGCGCGGACAAAAACGCGCTCGCTTTGCCGACCACCACCGTGCTCGCGGCAGTCGCGAGTTCGGTCTTCGAAAAAGCAGTCACGTCCTCGGCTTTCACCGCGTTGATCGCGGGGATGTATTTGTCGAGCGTGTCGAGCGGGAGTTGGTAAACCGCGAGCTCCGCCATTTCCCCGACGAAGCCCCGGTTGGTCTCGAGACTGCGCGCGTAGCCTCCGGTCAGAACGGCCTGGCGGGATTTTAGTTCCTCACCCTGCACCGGCGTGGTCACGAGCTTTTTCATCTCGGCGGCCATGAGGCTGGCGACTTCCGCGGCGGATTCATTTTTGGTCTGCGCGCCCGCGCTGAAAACGCCGGCATCGCGCCGCGCGTCGATCGAGCTGCCCGCGCCGTAGCTGAGCCCGCGCTTGATCCGCACCTCGCGATTGAGGCGGGAGACGAAGCCATTGCCGAGAGCCGCGTTGGCCACGAGCGCCGGGTAGTAGTCGGGGGAATCGCGCTTGATCGTCGGCTTGCTCAGAACGACCGCGGCCTGGCCGGCATCGGGCATGTCGATCGCCAGGGTCGTGGGTCTCCAGGTCGTTGCGTCGGCGGCGGCCTTTTCGTTAGGCGGATTTTTCAGATCTTTCCACGCGCCGAAAAGGTCTCCGGCGTACTTCTTCGCCTGCGCCAGTGTGATGTCGCCGGCGAGAATAAAGGCCGCGTCCTGCGGGCGGTAATTCGTCTCGTAAAGCTGCACGATATCCTTGCGCTCGATCGCCTGGACCGACTCGAGCGTGCCGCTGATCGCGTGGCCATATTCACCGGCGCCGAAGAGGACGCGGTCGGTCACGAAACGCGCGAGCGAGCCCGGTTGCTGGAGCGCAACGCGGAGCCCGTCGAGCCGCTGATTTTTCAGGCGATCGATTTCCGCCTGCGCAAAAGCCGGATGGAGAATGACGTCGGCAAGAATCTTGAGCGCGACTTCCGCTTTGTCGGACATGACGGTGAGCCCGGCGGCGGATTGATCCCAGCCCGCGCCGGAATCGATCGAACCGCCTAACGATTCGATGGCGGTCGCGATCTCGGGCGCGGACATCGTGGCTGTGCCCTTGGTCAGGAGGTCGCCGGCGAGGCTGGCGGTCCCGGAGCGATCTTTCGGATCGACTTCGGCCCCGTGGCGGATGACGACGGTTGCGGCCAGGAGGGGAAGCTGATGCCGCTCCGCGACAATGACGCGCAAGCCGTTCGGTAAGGTGGTTTCCTTGGGCTCAGCGAATTTCGTCACATGTGGTGCGGAAGGAGCGGGCGCCTTGTCGACCCCGGCGATCGCGGAAGCAGAATGGATGTTCGTTAGGCTGAAAGCCGCCGCCAGCAGGGTTGTCAGCCCGAGCGAAGCGAGGGATCTCGCAGGCGTCGTTCGACGTGGTTGATTCCCAGAACGCTTGGGAGATCCCTCGCCGCGCTGTGCCGGCTCGGGATGACAAGTTGGAGCGCGCGAGGGGATAGAGTCGTTAGGCTGGTTGGAACTTTGCATTAGGATTTTGCCTCCTCTTTTTTCGACGTGGCCGGCTTCATCGCTTCGGGCAGGTATTCGATGAGCACCTTCTTTTTCCCGGAGAGGTAGCGATCGAGCGCCGCCTGCACCTGCGGCGCAGTCACGGCTTGGAGGCGGGCGAGGCCGGTGTTGACGTGCTGCGGGTTGCCGTAGATGACCGCGGCTTCGCCGAGCGCGCTCGCCTTGCCGTTATTGGTTTCGAGCTCGAGCAACTTGCCGGTGAGGAAACGATTCTTCGCCTT
>JBPCRH010000153.1:0-4492 GCA_050997075.1 Chthoniobacterales bacterium | reverse complement strand
CCGCGTGGTGCAGTTGCCGTAGCCGCCAGGTTCACTTCGTCTTCGTGCGCACGACGACCGCGGCCACGTCTTCGAGATTGACGACGGCGTCGTAAAATTCCGCGCCGCTCAATTGCGAAAGATGCGCAAGCCGCTCAGTGACCTGATCGACTTTGCCGCCGATCTTCTCGCCGGATTTCATGCGCAGCTCGACGTTCTGCCCGACCTGGCCCTTCAAGATCGACCCGACCGTATCGCTGTCCTGCAATCGCACCTGCACCTGGGCGATCGAAACTGAAACGAGAAGCAGCAGAAGGAGGAAGCTGAGGAGGGATTTCTTCATGGCGAAGGTTTATCTGCTACGGCGAGGGTTGGCCAGTCTTCCCACCCGCGTCGTAAAGGACGGTGTAAAGCCGGTCCATCGTCACCGGCTTGGTCAAGATCGCGATGGCGCCGGATTCGCTGATCTCCTTCGTCAGCGCATTTCCCGAGACCAGAATGATGCGCGCGTCTGGATGTCGGGCCAAAATATTGCGGCAGGCGGTGGCGCCGTTCAGACGAGGCATGGCGTAATCCATCAGGACCACGTCCGGGTGATGTTGGGTGTAAGCCTGAATCGCTTCCAACCCTGAGCCGACGACCGCCACGACTTCGTGCTGGCATTTTTCGACCATGGCGGAAAGCGTGCTCCCCACGCTTCTCTGGTCGTCTGCGATGAGCACGCGCATGGTCTAAAGGGCAGCAGTTTCCGTGTCCGCGGGTGTCGATGGCGCCAAGTTTGGGAACCTCATTTCCGACGGTACTTCTCGAGATACTTGTCGCGAAAACGCGTCTGGCGATTGCTCAAATCGATCTTGCGACCGTCGATGTAGGCCGCCTCGATGTGCGTGGGGAAGTCGAGCGGATCGCCGTCGGTTACGATCAGGGTCGCGGCCTTGCCCGGTTCAAGCGAACCGAGGCGATCACCCACGCCGAGCAACTGCGCGGGATAAAGCGTGACCGCTTTCAAAGCTTCCTCCTTCGGCAAATCGAAGGCCGCCGCCAGCGCAGCTTCGTAGGGGAGATTGCGCTCGTGCGCCGCTTCCGATTCCCGCCCGTGGGTGGCGATGCAATAACGAATGGCAGCGGCCTGCAAAACCGCGGGGTTGTGGAAAGCGCTGTCGTACGGATCTCCGCGGCGCGGCGGCAAAGCAGTCGTTAGGGCGATGATCACAGGCGTGTCGGTTTCCTTGAGGGGCGAAGTCATACGCCAGGCTTCACGGCCGCCGACGAGGGTGAACTTCAGGCCTTCATTTTTCGCCCACGCGAGCGCGGATTCGATCTGCTCGACTGAATCGGCGTGCACAAAAAGCGGGAGAGTGCCATCGACCACCCGCCCGAGTGCTTCCCAGCGCAGATCGGATTGGAAAATTGGCGCGGGATTTTTCCCGGCCGCGGCGTAGGCGCGCGCCAGCTGAAAGGAATCGCGAATTCGCTTCAGCGCCTTGTCGATGTCCTTCTGCTGATCCTCCGGTTTTTTCGGCGCGCGCGGCCGGCGATCGATCTCCATCTTCGGCCAACGCAAATGCATCGCGGCGGGAGCGCGCACGGTTAGGTCTTGCGGCGTCCAGCCATCGAGCCGGATCACAGCCGACTGACCGGAAATCAGCCCGCCTTCCGGCGCCACCAGCGCGGTCAGGATGCCGTTGCTTCGCGCCACCGGGATTAATTCGCTGTCCGGGTTGACGCTGGTGATCGCGCTCGCGTTTGGGTTGATCTCGCCCGTTTCCTCAAAATCCAGCGTCGCGCGGACCGCGCTGATTTCACTCAAGCCCAGCATGCTGTTGGCGTTGATCAGGCCGGGATAAAGGTGTTTGCCGGTTAGGTCCACCACCTCGGTTCCCTCAGGAATCGGCGCGTCCGCTCCGAGCGTGGTGATCTTTCCGTCGGCAAAAATCAAAGTCCCGCTGGCGATGTCCGGTCCACTCACCGGATGAATGGTCGCCCCTTTGAGCGCAATCGGATGATCCTGCGGTTTCGCCGGGATCACCTCGGAGGCGCGCGCGGCAGATGCACCGAGACACGCGCTCAGAAAAACCGCATTCGTTAGGTGAGAAAAGCGCATGTTCGTTTACGGAGCGCTACAGGTTTCGTCGCTCACGCCGAGTCCATAAATTCCGTCCGGCTTTTTCTCGTCGTTCTTCTTGCCGCCTTCGCCTTTGGTCAGCTCCTTCACGCGTTCGGTCAGCGCCTTCTGGACGAGCGCTTCGCGCTGGACGGCGAATTGCTTCTGCGCAGCCGCATCTTCGGTGCGATCAAAATATTTCCGCCCATCGATCCACGTCTGCTCTACCCG
The DNA here is from genome assembly GCA_050997075.1 of Chthoniobacterales bacterium. Taxonomy (GTDB): domain Bacteria; phylum Verrucomicrobiota; class Verrucomicrobiia; order Chthoniobacterales; family UBA10450; genus Palsa-1392. Next base: position 2,178 of record JBPCRH010000153.1, on the reverse strand, counting down.
CGTGTAGTTCGAGAGCGGATTGCCGTCCCAGAGGACGAAATCGGCATCCTTGCCCGGCTCGAGCGAACCGATTTTTGCGTCGATCCGGAGTTGCTTCGCAGAATTGATTGTGACCAACTTGAGCGCTTCGTCCGCCGAAAGGCCGCCGTATTTCATCGACTTCGCGGCCTCGGTGTTGAGCCGGCGCGCGAGATCGGAGCTGTCCGAATTTACCGAGGTCAGGACGCCGCGATCGTGCATGATGGCGGCGTTCTCGGGGATGGCATCGAAGGCTTCGATTTTGTAGCCCCACCAATCAGCGAAGGTCGATCCGCCCACGTTGTGTTTCGCGATCTCGTCCGCGATTTTGTAGCCCTCGAGGATGTGCTGGAGCGTGCCGAGCGTGATTTTGAAGTCGTCCGCCAGGTGCAGCAGCATGAGCACTTCATCCTGTCGGTAGGAGTGGCAGTGGATGATGCGTTTACCGTCGAGCACTTCGGCGAGGGCTTCGAGCTGCAGATCGCGGCGAACCGGGAGGCCGCCTTTGCGTTTCAATGCGGCTTCGTATTCCTGCGCCGCGCGAAAACGATCGCGCATCAACTCCTCCACGCCCATGCGCGTTTGCGGATAACGAGTGGTGTATTCGTCGCCCCAGTTCGATTGCTTAACGTTTTCGCCGAGTGCGAATTTCACGCCCGGCATCGCGCCCTCGAATTTCATCTCCTCCGGCGACGCGCCCCAGCGAAACTTCACCACCTGATTTTGCCCGCCGATGGGATTGGCCGAGCCGTGCAATAAATTTGCGCTCGTCGTGCCGCCGGCCAGCTCACGGTAAATCGCGATGTCGGTCGCATCGACCACGTCACCGATGCGCACTTCGCAGGTGACCGCGTGCGTGCCTTCGTTCACGCCGTTGCTGATGGCGGTGTGGGAATGGCAATCAACGATGCCGGGCGTGACCTGAAGATTCTTGCCATCGACAACGGTGGCGCCGCCGGGTGCTTTTAAACCGGGACCGACTGCGGTGATCTTCCCGTTGGTCACGAGCAAATCGGCGTTCTGCAAAGTGCCTTGCGGGCCGGAAGTCCAGATGGTCGCGCCTTGGATAAGCACCGCCGCCGGCGCGGCCGGAATGCCCGTGCGTCCGAAAGCGCCTGCCGGAAACGTCTCCGGAAAATCGAGCGGCTGATCGCGCGGCGATGGTTTTTCTTCCGCCGGCTTAGGCGTGTAGGCGGCGGTGCGCTTTGCGGTCCAGGCGAACGCGGCCGCCTGCGGGCCGTCGCCATCGCCGTTCATTTTGTCGGCTGTGATCCGGCCGGAGAAACGAACCACGCCTTCCCCTTGCTCGAAAAGTTTGGCTGGCACGACCAGGCCGATCGCATCGCCCTTCGCGGTCACCACGATTTTTTCGTCACCGATCTTGGCCTCTGGTTTCTCGAGTTCACCGTCGATCACCAAGAGCAGCGTTTTTTCGCCCGCGCTCAACTCCCAAGTCCCGCGCGCATCGCGGTCGTCCGCCAGATCAGTCTCGTAATAATGGCCGTCCACCCAGGTCGTGAGCACCTTCGCGTTCTTATCCGCGAAGAGATCGCCGTTGGTGATGACGAGATTGGCAATGCGGCCGGGCGCGATCGTACCCATGCGATCGGACACGCCGAACATTTCCGCTGGACCACTCGTTAGGGCAGCGAGCGCGGCGTCCTCGCTCAATCCGCGCCGCACCGCCAGCCGCAGGTGCGACCAGAATTCCTTCTCCGGCTTCTCCAGGCCTTCCGTCGTGAGGGCCAAGGGGATGCCCGCGGCCGCGAGCAATGCCGGATTGCTCGGGGCGCGATCCCAATGCTGCAACTCGTGCAGATCGTAATCGAGCGCGCGCTCCGGATTTTCCACCTCAGGCACTTCGGGAAATGCAAGCGTGAGAATGACCGGCGTCTTCTTGAGCGATTGCCGGACGCGGTATTCGTAGCCGTTGCCGAGGAGGATCGGCTTGAGCTTGAATTCATCCGCGACCTTCAGCGCGCGCAGCAAATCTTGCTCGTCCTCCGTTTCGAAAACAGTCGGCTGTTTGTGCGGGGCGAAATCGGCCAGCGCGGCCAGGCTGGCGTTCGCTTCCGGGCGTTCGGTGGCCGCGGGATTCTTCGCGTAGGCTTGCTGCGCGGCCAGATACCAGCCCGCGTCCAGCCACGTCTGCCGGATGAG
>JBPCRH010000107.1:0-4548 GCA_050997075.1 Chthoniobacterales bacterium | reverse complement strand
GTACAGCAATTCTCTCGATCCGATCGGTCGCGCCCTTGATCTCGTAGCAATGCGCTTCCGAATGCAAAGTGACTACATCGGCGATCGCCCTGCCGTTATGCACATGCAGTTCCTCGATCACCGCCCGCGGGCGCGTCTGTTGTTGCGCCAGCTCAAGCAACAGAGCTCCGCGAATTAGAGCGTCGTTCAATTCCATCATTCTGGGCACGTGATATCGATAAAAGTGCCACGAGGTCAATCTGAAATTCCAAGCGCATATCGAGTAGATTGCGCTTTAGAGCAAACTCCGAAACTCCGTCGGCGTGACGCCGACGACGCGGCGGAAGACGAGAAAAAGTAGGAAGTAGGAAGGCTAAAGTAGAAAGTGGGATCTGGGCGCCAAGCATTACGTCGTCTTATAGATTTCTCGCCGGTGACCGATCGCGAGCAGATGAATCGCATTTCGTTCCACCTCGAAGCTGTAGATGATCCGATAATCTCCGATGCGCGCACGGAAGCGAGTCGAGCCCTTTAGCCGGTGATGAGGATACCCCGAAAAGGCGCAAGCCGATTCGATCGATCTCTGCTTCAACCCGCGCGCGAATCGCGGGCGTTAGTTTTAAAAAGACCGCGTCGAAACTGGCGTAGTAGATCTGGGTCGCGGCGCTCACGAGCCTTCTGGCTCGCGCACCCGTGAGCTTCTGCCTTCGGCCATATCTCGCTCAGATTGCTCGATCGTCCTCTCGAACTCCGGGGTAAATTCCAGCCCGTCCTCGATCAAGTCATCGAGCCATCCGCGAATCTGACGAAGTTCGGCCTGCGACAGAGTTCGCAGTTCCGCTTCTACCTGTTCAACTTTGCTCATCGGCTTAATTGTAGCGTCCTCCGTGGCGGAAGGCAAAAACTCTGCGATGTGACCGCCTGCCAACCCTTCCAATTCCCGGATGGAACAGCACGATTCTGAAGCCGGCTCCCTGAACCGGGATTTCAGATTGAGGGCGATTCAGCCAATCCACAACCCCGGCACCAGCGGAGGCACGCGCCGAGCGTAGTCGTTGTAGGCCGCTCCGAAGGTTTGGCGCAGGAGTGTTTCTTCACGCCGTGTCCGCAGAGCCGTCCCGATCCAGTAGATCGCAATCCCGGCGAGCAGGGAATACCAGGTGCCGAAGACAAGGCCGTCGGCGATGAGCATGCCGAGCATGCCGGTGTAGATGGGATGTCGCACGCGCGCATAGGGACCGGTGGCGATGAGTTCGTGATCGGTCGTGACGCGCGCGGCGAGGCTCCAGTTCTTGCCGAGTGTCCGCACGGCTGCCATCACCAGCCAGACCGACGCTGCCATGAGGGCGACGCCGCCTAAGAGGAGGACCGGTTCGACCCAGGCGGGCGCGCGGGCAAAGAGCAGCGCTCCCAGCGGTCGCGGGCACCACGTCGCCAATCCCAAACCGAGGCCTTGCAGGGTCAGGCCAATCCATGAAGCCCGGTCGCGGGCGCGTTCCGCGGTCTGCAGCGGGCGTTTGCGAAAGACAAATACCGCCAGGAAGACGACCCACCCCAGCATCACCGCGCCGATCGCAGCGGTCCGCAGGTTCAATACGTGCAGCTCTATCATAAACTTCTGTCGCGCTCCGGCAGCTCAGCAGTGGGCGAGGTATCCACGGCGTTCTTGATTTCGATAAGACTCACGACAAGGGAAAAGCTGGAAGCTGAAACACTGAGAAGCTGAAATAGAGTTCGCGACGCTGCGCGGGAATGATCCGATTTAGGTTAACTCCTCGCCGCTGGCGATCTGGCCAGGCCGCAAGAAGGTCTTCACCAGTTCGCCCTCGCCGCAGACGATCATCCCGCCCAATCGCTTGAACCATTTGCCGGCCGGCGCCTCGGGCTCATGGCGAGCCAGTGCGCCTAGCTGCTGAGGGGAGATTTCGCGCGAGCGGACACGATCAAGGAGGTGATCGAGCAGCGCCGGCGGCAAGTCGCGACGCTGAATCTTAGGCATCGCGTTGCGTGCCGTAAAAACCGCGGACGATCTCTTCCCGAACCCGCGAAGCTTCGACGGGGTCCGTCGCGCTAACGAAACGCTCGGCTAAGGTCGAAAGCTCGTGGCCGCTGAGCTTTCGCTCTGCGTCAAGCTGGTAAACGAAGCGGACGACACCGGCCTGCTCGTCCGGCGCGAGGCCTTTGTTCTCGTCGATAATCTGCGCGGCTGTCATTAGGTAAAGCTTCTCAGGTGTTTTGCTGTTTACAAGCCAATGGTATTCCATCCCTCAAGTTCCTCGCCGACCGTCACAATGCGCTCCGAAAAACCGTGACGCGAGGGCGCTGCGGAAGACGGAAGAAAGTAGGAAGACGAAAGGCTAAAGTAGAAATCGGACCAATCAGCCTCCCGAGATGGCTGCCGGTATCGCTACTGCGTTCTCGGTTTTGCGAAATCCGCCGCGAGGTAGAAGGGTTGCGCCTGGCGAAAAAGGTCGGCGACGCGGACCGGGTCGGTCGCGTCGATGAGTCCATGGCTCAGGTCATCAGGGCGGTCGGCCATGGCGGCGGCCGTGATGAGGTTGAGGTCGTGGTGGATGACTCGGTCGGGCGGGTCCATGAGGAAGAGCAGGTGGTAGCCTTCGCCCCCGCTGGCGGCGACTTTGGCCTGGATGACCGGGGATTGGAATACCCAGACGGCGCGGTATTCCCGGTGGCAACGGCAGTACTCGAAGACGGGCTGGACGAGCCAGGTAGGAAAGTCGGCCGGGTCGATGAGGTTGAGGACATGGGTCTCGGTCGCGCCTTGCGGCAGCGGCTCGAGCACTTCGCCGCTGGCGATGTCGCGCATAAGATCGGGTGGGAGGGTGAATTCCGGCGTGGTGCAACTCTTGTTCAGGGTGGCCCGCATGTTCATCTGGCCGAGCACTTCCATGACTTGCTGGGAGGGCATGGTGCCGAGGAGAAAGGTAGAGGGCGCTACTTTGCTCCGGGTGAGCCCTTCCTCGGCGCGCTCGGTCGAGGAGTAAATGGGAACGACCTCGCCTTCGTCGTCCTGGAGCATGGCGAAGGGAAACTGGGCGCCGTTCTCGATCCGGATGGCGCTCTCTTCCAATCCTTCCTGGTACGGGATGAGGAGGCAGAGATCGCCTTCGCTCAGGCGACGGTAGAGATCGGGCATCGCGGAGAGGCTGCGGCCGGCGGCGATGAGGGCGCGATCGAGGTCGTTTATCGGGATGAAATTCGCCATGGCTTGGAGAAAGCATATTTATTGCCAAGGCAGGGAGGGCGAAGAGGCGGGAAAGTAGCGAGGCTCAAGGAGCCGTAACACAGGCCACGCCGGGAGCCGGGCTTTCCAAGTATTACAATCAGAACGAAAGCGATTGTCTTCTTCATGGCCAGAGTCTTCCAACCGCCGCGAGCGAAGAAACGCGCGGAAGTCGTCTGGCTCCCGCGATAGAAGATCTTGATACGGCGCCGCAACGAAGATAAACTCGCCGCTGTGAAAGCTTCGATTCAAGAGCTGCGGCAACTACCAATTTCCGAACGCATCCAACTGGTGAAGGAACTCTGGGATAGTATTGCGGATGAATCGCCGGCGATTGATCTCTCGGCCGAGCAAATTGCTGAACTTGACCGGCGACTGGACGCGTTGGAAGCGCAACCGGAAAGCGGAACGCCGTGGCACATCGCGCGTGAACGTATCCTCGCGAGCCTGTGAGCTTGCGCATCCTCGCGCGCGACGAAGCAGAAGCGGACGTTGCCCAAGCCGCCCTCTGGTACGAGCGGCAATCGGTCGGCCTCGGGAAGGAATTTGTCACCGCAGTCGATGAATGTTTCGATCTCCTTGGCCGGCAGCCGGAGGCTTTCCCCGTCGTTTATCGGAGTGCCCGCTTAGGACTGTTACGCAAGTTCCCTATCTCGTGGTGTATCGCGTTTTGCCAGATTTCATCAGTGTCGTCGCGGTGATCCATGGACGAAGGAATCCGCGACGGTGGAAGGCCCGCCTGGCCGACTAGGGCGATAGCATTCGTTGCCACGCGTTCCGAAGCCGCGTCGACGGCGGCAAATCGCGGCGACGACGCCGAATGTGAACTCTGCGAAGAATCGGGCAAGGAGGAAAAAAGGAAAAAGTAGGAAGGCTAAAGTAGAAAGTGAGATAATCAGACCGAAGGCGATTATTCTTCATGGCTAAAGCCTTTAAAGCGCCGAGAGCAAAGAAACGGAAACTGACGCGAGTCTGGAAGTGGTGCCTGCTGGTGCTCGCGGCGTTGTTCCTGATCCCGGCGCTGCAGGTGGCGGTGGTGCGTTTCGTCAACCCGCCGCGGACGTTGCCGATGCTGCTCGAAGAAGGCGACCAGATGTTCTCGAGCGGAGCGAAGGTGCCGTTGCGCTATCGCTGGATCGATCTGGAGCAAATGCCGGAAATATTCCTGAAGCATCTCTGGGTTTCGGAGGATGAGCGGTTCTTCCAGCACGATGGCTTTGACTGGAAGGAGGTGGACCTGGCGATGAAGAAAGCGGAGCGGACGGGGAAGCCGGCGCGGGGCGCGTCCACGATCACGAATCAATGCGCGCGCTCGATCTTTCTCT
>JBPCRH010000036.1:0-12675 GCA_050997075.1 Chthoniobacterales bacterium | reverse complement strand
CTTGACCGTTACCATACCGGGCGGCAGCGAGGTGGGCTCCGCGACGCTCTCCGCGACAGATGGCAACGGCTTCAAACTCGGCGGCACAGCGATGTAGGAGGGAATATGCGAGAGCCGCGGCAGTTGGTAGGCGCGCGGGGCGGAAGGCCGCTCGTTCGTGATCAAGGCCGACCGGCTCGCTTCCTATGACCTTGTGATGGCGGTGACGAACGCCGCGCTCGAGCGCGGCATCACCTCCGTCGCCCTCGCCACGTCGCCGCAACCGTGAGTGCGGGTCTCTACGTTCCGCCGCACGGGAATCTCCTGTTTCACTGGGAACGTCCGCGCCGCCGGCAGCTGGCCATCGCCGGATTTTTGGTCGCGTCGGTCGGCCTGCACGCGTTTTGTTTCCTCCTCTTCCAGGTGATTTACCCGTCGACGATTTCGCTTCTGCCTCCGCCCGCCCGGGTGAGTTTGATCGCGCCGAATTCCGAGGATGGGCGCAATTTCCTGCACTGGCTCGCCGCGGAGGATCCGGCCCTGACCTCGGAAACGCAGCGGCCGGCCGACGCGCGCGCCTACCAACTGCCGCGGCTCTCGCATATTCCCTCCTACATCGCGGTGCCGCCGAGTTTGAAGCCGTTGCCATCTGTCGCGGAGAGCGTCGCGGAGCCCACCTCGCTGCCGCCCGGTATGGTAACGGTCAAGACCCCCACCGCCGAGACGCCGCCGCTCGTTGCGCCGAGCACGCTCCTCTTCTCCGGCGACCTCGCGCACGCGGCTTTTAGTGCTCCGCCGCTCCAATTCAAAGCCAGCCTGCGCGAAGCTCCGCAGGACGCGCGTTTCCGCGTTGCGGTTGATCGCGGCGGCGTGATCCGTTACGCGCTGCTCGAGAGTTCGTCCGGCGATGCCGCGCTCGATGAAGAGGTCCGCCACGTGCTTGCGCTGACCCGTTTTCGCCCGGACGCGTTCGCTTCTTTGCCTAACGAAAAGCTGAGCTGGGCGACGGCCACGCTCAACTTCGGAAGCGACCTCGCGCTCCCGCCCGCCGCGGAGCCCGCCCCGTGATCCGGGTCAGCCTCGCCGCGCTGGTCACGATTTATCTGCTCCTTTTTCTTGCGGCGGTTTTTCTCCTCTGGATAGTGGGCGAGTGGAATCGGCGCCGCCGTGAACAGCGCGCTCTGCGCCACCGGCTGCGGTGCGTGATTTGCGCCTTCGAATTTGAAGATCGAACGGCGACGCTGCTCCCACGCTGCCCCCGCTGCGGCAGCTTGAACGAACGCTTTAAACTAGATCGAATTTAACCATGGGAAGGTGGATTGGCCGCAATCGAAAAGCTAGCGTCACTTACGGTTTCGACGAGATCGCTCTCGTCCCCGTGCAGGTGACGATTAACCCCAACGAAGTCGACATCACCTGGCGCCTCGGGCGCAAGGATGCCGCGGCGCTGGAATTTAAAATCCCGATCCTCGCGAGCGCGATGGATGGCGTGGTGGACGTGAAATTCGCCATCGCCATGGGTCAGCTCGGCGGCCTCGCCGTGCTCAACCTCGAAGGGGTGCAGACGCGTTACAAAAATCCCCGCGAGGTCCTGCAAAAAATCATCGAGGCGGACAAGGCGGAGATCACCGCGCTGCTCCAAAAGATTTACCAGGAACCGGTGCAGGAAGATCTCATCCGCGCGCGGGTAAAAGAGATGAAAGACGCGGGCATCCGCGTGGCCGTGAGCTCGATCCCGCAGCGCGCGGAAAGTTTCGGCGCGATCGCGCAGGAAGCGGGCGCGGATATTTTCGTCGTCCAAAGCACGGTCTCGACCGCGCGTCATATTTCCTCGGAGTATCAATCGCTCGATCTCAGGAAGTTCTGCGGCGAGATGAAAATTCCGGTCATCGTCGGCAATACCGTCGGCTTTGACGCCACCCTCGAGATCATGGAATGCGGACCGGCCGCGGTCCTCATCGGCGTCGGTCCCGGTGCGGCCTGCACTTCGCGCGGCGTCCTCGGCCTGGGCGTGCCGCAGGTGACCGCGACGGTTGATTGCGCCGCGGCGCGCGACGCCTATTTCAAAAAAACCGCGCGCTACGTGCCGATCATTACCGATGGCGGCATGAGCAAAGGCGGCGACGTCTGCAAGGCGTTCGCCTGCGGCGCCGACGCCGTGATGGTCGGGAGCGCGTTTGCCAAGGCGCACGAAGCGCCCGGCGCCGGTTACCATTGGGGCATGGCCACGCCGCACGCCAATCTCCCGCGCGGCACTCGGATCAAGGTTGGCGCCACCGGTTCACTCAAGCAGATCCTCTTCGGACCGGCGGAAGTGGATGACGGCTCACAAAATCTCGTCGGCGCCATCACCACCTGCATGGGCAACGTCGGGGCCAGTTCGCTCCCGCAGTTTCAGCAAACCGAGATCATCATCGCGCCCTCGATCAAAACCGAAGGCAAGCTCTTCCAAACCGTCCATAGCGTCGGGATGGGCACGCGGTGAGGCGGTAGTGACAACGCGCGCCGGATGGTTGATGGATAAGGCAGCCTCTCGGCTCTCCCACGAATGAAAGAACGCAGAGTAGTCATCACCGGCATGGGCGTCGCGACGCCCCTGGGCAACGAGTTGGAAACCTTCTGGGATAATCTCCTCGCAGGGCGGAGCGGCGTCGACACGATCTCCAATTTCGACACCACCGGTTACCCCTGCAAAATCGGCGGCGAGATTCGCAACTTCGATCCGAAACCGGTTTTCAATAATCCGAAGGAACACAAACGCACGGATCGCTTCACCCATTTCGCGATGGCCGCGGCGAAGGGCGCGATGGCCGATGCGAATTTCGATCTCGAGAAGGTCGATCGCGATCGTTTCGGCGTCATGGTCAGCAGCGGCATCGGCGGACTGAAAACGCTCGAAGACCAGCACAGCGCGCTCGTGAACAAAGGTCCCGATCGCGTCTCTGCCTTCACCATTCCGATGCTGATCGGGAACATGGCGAGCGGCCTCATCTCGATGGAGTGGGGCCTGCGCGGGCCGAACATGTGCATCGTTACCGCCTGCGCGACTTCGAACACCGCCATCGGCGAAGCGTGGCGGATCATTAAATTCGGCGACGCCGATGTCTTACTCGCGGGCGGCTCAGAAGCGGCCATCATTCCCGTCGGCCTTGCCGGTTTCTCCGCGATGAAAGCGCTGAGCACGCGCAACGACGAACCGAAGCGCGCCTCGCGGCCGTTCGATAAGGATCGCGACGGCTTCGTGATTGGCGAAGGCGGCGGCGTCGTGGTCGTCGAGGAACTCGAACACGCCCAGGCGCGCGGCGCGAAAATTTACTGCGAACTCGCCGGCTACGGCCTCAGCGGCGACGCCTATCACATGACCGCGCCGCCCCCTGATGGCGAAGGCGCCGCGCGCGCGATGCGGATGTCGCTCAAGCATGCCGGGCTCGCGCCCGAGCAGGTCGATTACCTGAACGCGCACGCCACTTCCACCGGCCTCGGCGACATCTGCGAGACGCGCGCGATCAAGAGCGTTTTCGACGGTCACGCGCAGAGTGGCGCCCTCTCCATCAGCTCGACGAAGTCGATGACCGGCCATTTGTTAGGCGGCGCGGGCGCGATCGAGCTCGCGGTTTGCGTCCTCGCCATGCGCGACAGCAAAATCCCGCCGACGATCAACCTCGATAACCCCGACGCGGAATGCGACCTCGACTACACCGCACACGTCATGCGCGAGAAAGAAGTGAACGTCGCGGTGAACAACTCCTTCGGTTTCGGCGGCCACAACGCGACGATCGTGGTGAAGAAGTTCGCGGCGTAATTGGAGGCGAGGCCGGCGGCACTGTTCCGCCTACGCTGTAGACGCCTCCCTCTGGGAGGCGCGGGTATCGACTCAACCCCGCGAGTAACATCCACCCCCGCGTTTCGCAGAGCGAAACGTCTACAGTTCACACGGATGACAATTCTCTCCCCCAATGATTTCTTAGCCTTCATGCCCGAGATCGGAAAAATGCTCGTCCTTTTCGGAGTCGTCATCGTCCTCCTCGGGCTCGCCTTGTGGAGCGGCTTCGGCGGCAGTTGGCTCGGCCGCTTACCCGGCGATATCCGGATCGAGCGCGGCCAATCGTCGTTCTACTTCCCGATCGTTACCTGCATCATCATCAGCGTGGTACTGAGTTTACTGCTCTCGTTTTTTCGTCGTTAGGTAATGGCGGTCGCGACACAAAAACAGGCGCGGCTCGATCGCCACGTCGCGCGTTTGCGCAACTGCCGCCGTTGTCCGCTCATGCATCCGCCGCCCGTCTCCGGCGGGGCGATTGCCAGTCGCGTCCTGCTCGTGGGTCAGGCGCCGGGCGTGCGCGAACCGGTCGTGGGAAAACCGTTCGCCTGGACTGCGGGGAAGACGCTCTTCCGTTGGCTCGAAGGCGCGACGGGCCTGACCGAAACCGAAGTGCGCGCACGGATTTACTTCGCCGCCGTCTGTCGCTGTTTCCCGGGCAAGGCGCCCGGCGGGAGCGACCGCGTCCCCAACCCGCAGGAGATCGAGAACTGCTCGTCTTGGCTCGAGCGCGAGTTGGAAATCCTTCAGCCGCGCCTCGTCATCCCGGTGGGAAAATTGGCGATCGCGCAGTTCATGGAAGTGGGGAAGCTCGATCAGATTATCGGGCACACTTTTAGTGCGCAGCGGGCCGGTCAAACCTTCGACCTGATCCCGCTCCCGCATCCTTCGGGCGCATCGCCTTGGCCGCGTATTTCTCCCGGCCGCGAGTTGCTGGCGGCAGCGCTGCGTCTCATTGCCGAGCACAACGCTATTCGGAAGACGGGTTGAATTTAGAAACCAGAAAACCAGGGAGAGGAAGAATCATCCTTCTTTTTTCTGGCTTCCTGGTTTCCAAATTCAATCTTCTCCCATGGCGCATAACCTCCGAGTAACGGTCTGGGGCGAAAACATCCACGAGCGCAAAAGCGAAGTCGTTAGGCAAATCTACCCGGACGGCATGCACCACTGCATCGCCGCCGCGTTGCGCGAGGAAACGGCGTGGGAAGTGCGCACCGCCACCCTCGACGAGCCCGAGCACGGCCTAACGAAAAGCGTTCTCGCCGAGACCGACGTGCTCCTCTGGTGGGGCCACGCCGCGCACGGCGACGTCGCCGATGAAGTGGTCGAGCGCGTCGTTCGTCGCGTCTGGGAAGGAATGGGATTTATCGCGCTGCATTCCGCGCATTACGCGAAAGTCTTCAAGCGCCTCATGGGTACGAGTTGTTCGCTTACCTGGCGCGAAGCGGGTGAGCGCGAGCGGCTCTGGGTTTGCCTTCCCGGCCACCCGATCGCGCGCGGAATCGATCACTTTTTCGAAATCGAAAACACCGAGATGTATGGCGAACCCTTCGCCATCCCGACTCCGGATGAAAACGTCTTCATCTCCTGGTTCGAAGGCGGCGAAGTTTTTCGCAGCGGCTGCACTTGGAGGCGCGGGAACGGCAAGATCTTTTACTTCCGCCCCGGGCACGAGACCTACCCGATCTACTTTCACCCGGTCGTTAGGCAAATTCTCCGCAACGCCGTGCAGTGGGCGGCGCCGGACGGGCAGCCGTGGGTCGACAGTTGCCCCAACGTCCCGATCAGCGAAGCCCGCGAAAAGCTCACCCAAAAAGGCGCACGCCTGCACCAGGACGGCGAAGCCGGATTTCGTTAGGCATGGCGCGGCATTTCGAAAGCGCTCTTCGCGCTCGTAAAAACTGCTGGAGCTGATCGTCGCTCTCGACCAGGTGCGCGTGTGTTGTCGTCGCCGCTCCGAGAAAAAGCAAAACCCATCGCCTTATGCGGGAAGTGGAACGAATCAAAACTCGAACAGCGAACCGCAATCGCCGCCTCAATGCCCGAGGCCGCGCAGCATCAGATAGAGCCACACGCCCGTGAAAATCGGCGGGACCAGCACCGGCGACGCCATTCCCGCGAGCCGAGTCGCGAGCGCGCCCTGGAGCGGCGGAAATCCGGAGGCGCAAATCAGCTGAGCGCGGCGATGGATCCCGTAAAGCGCGACCACGCCTCCGAGAATACTGATGTAAATGAGTCCGGCGGAGGAAAGACCGAGGCCCGGAATCGCGGTGAGAAGCCAGCCTCGTTGCGCGGCGACGAATTCACTCCCGATTCCCAGGGCCGTTCAGGACGATCGCGTAGGCGGTGAAGAGAAAGGATTGCGCCGCGAGGAGTCAGGAGAGTCTTTGGGTCGTTAGGCTATCTTCATGTTCTACCTGGGCACGGAGAACGTGATAGCACTCCGCGGCGGAAAGGGGTTCGGTTGGAGCGCTCATTTAGGTGGCGGAGGGAGCGTCCTTCAGGCCGGTCGGGGCCGGTTTGGTCGCCTCCGTTTCCGCGATCGTATCCGAGGCGAAGCCGCGAATGACGACGTAGAAAATCGGCGTCAGGAGCAGACCAAAGAAGGTCATGCCGAGCATGCCGAAGAAAACGGCCGTGCCTAACGACTGCCGCATTTCCGCGCCGGCCCCGCGCGCGATGACGAGCGGGACGACGCCGAGGATGAACGCGAACGAAGTCATCAAAATCGGCCGCAACCGCAGCCGGCAAGCCTCGACCGCCGCCTCAAAGCGCGTCTTCCCCGCGTGTTCCTGTTGGCGCGCGAACTCCACGATCAGAATGGCGTTTTTACTCGCCAAACCGACCAGCACGACGAAACCGATCTGGGTCAAAATGTTGTTATCAAACCCGCGCAACATCACGCCGCCGATCGCGCTGAGCAGACACATCGGCACGATCAGGATGACCGCGAGCGGGAGGGTCCAGCTTTCATATTGCGCGGCCAGGGTGAGGAAAACGAAAAGGACGCAGAGCGGGAAGATGAAGACCGCAGTGTTCCCGGCGGCGCGCTGCTGGTAGGCGAGATCGGTCCACTCGAAGTTCATGCCGTTCGGCAGATTCTCACGCGCCAGCCGCTCCATCGTGTCGAGCGATTGTCCGGAGCTGAAGCCTTTCGCGGTGTCGCCGTTGATCTCCGCCGCGGGGAAAAGATTGTAGCGCACGACGCGATCCGGCCCGGTCGTTTCCTTGATGTTCATGACCGAACCGAGCGGCACGATCCCGCCCTGGGCATTGCGCGTTTTCAAGCGCGCGATGTCGGAAACGTCGTCGCGAAATGGCGCGTCGGCCTGCGCGGTTACGCGGTATGTGCGGCCGAAGAGGTTGAACTGATTCACAAACGTCGAGCCGAGATACGTCTGCAGGGTGCTGAAAATATTCTCGAGCGGAACGTTCAACATCTTCGCTTTTGTGCGATCGACCTGCGCGAAAAGCTGCGGCGTCGACGCGCGGAACTGCGTGAAGACCTGCACGAGGCCGGCATCGCCGCGCGCTGCGGCGATCACCTTATCGGTCGCGGCCTGCAACTCTCGCACCCGAGCGCCGGAGCGGTCCTGCACTTCCATTTTGAATCCGCCGCCCGTTCCTAAACCGCGCACCGGCGGCGGCGGAATCACCGCGACCTGCGCGCCTTGGATGACCGAGAGCCGCTTCCGCAAACCGGCGATCACCGCCGGGCCGTCGAGCTTGCCGCCACGTTCGTCGTAAGGCGCGAAACCGGGAAAAAGCGCGGCTGCGTTCGCACTGTTCGCGCGGGTCGCGCCCGAGAAACCGGCGAAGGCAACGACGCGATTAATCCCCGGCGTTTGGAGCGCGATGGCGATGATTTGTTTCACTACCGCATCGGTCCGCTCGAGCGATGCGCCGTCGGGAAGTTGCGCGGCGATGATCGCGTAACCCTGGTCCTGCGCCGGGATGAATCCGCTCGGCACATGCCGGAAAGCGAAGAACGTGAGCACGAGCAGCCCGGCGTAAACCAAGAGTGCAAGGCCGGTGCGGCGGGTAAGGCGCGCGACCGTCGGGAGGTAAACGCCGACGGTTTTGTCGAAGGCGCGGTTAAACCCACGAAAGAGCCAACCGAAAACCTTGTCGAAAAAACGCGCGAACCAATCCTTCTTCGCGCCTTTCGGTTGCAACAAAATCCCGCCGAGCGCCGGGCTGAGCGTGAGCGAGACGAACGCGGAGATGAGCGTCGAGACCGCGATGGTGAGGGCGAATTGCCGATAGAACTGTCCCGAGATTCCGCCGATGAAGGCCGTCGGCACAAAGACCGCAGCGAGCACGAGCGCGACCGACACCACCGGGCCGCCGACTTCGTCCATCGCTTTGCGCGCCGCGTCGCAGGGCGAGAGTCCTTCCTCGATATTGCGCTCGATATTTTCGACCACCACGATGGCGTCATCGACGACGATGCCGATCGCGAGGACGAGCCCGAAAAGCGAGAGGTTGTTCAGAGAAAATCCAAGCGCCGCCATCGCCGCAAACGTCCCCACGAGCGAGACCGGAATTGCAACCAGCGGGATGAGCGTCGCGCGCCACGATTGCAGGAAAATCATGACCACGAGCACGACGAGCAACACCGCCCCAAAGATCGTGTGCACGACCGCGCGCACCGATTCCTCTACGAACACCGTCGGGTCGTAGATCACGCGATATTCGAGCCCTTTCGGGAAGTCCTTGCTCAACTTTTCCATCGTGTCGCGGACCTCGTGCGCGGTCGCAATCGCGTTTGTGCCGGGACGTTGTTGGATCGCGAGCGCGACGGCCTGGGTCGCGCCCTTCTCGTTAGGGAAACCGAGATAGCTATTCACCGAATAATCGAGCCCACCGAGCTCGACCCGCGCGATGTCGCGCACCCGCACCAACCGGCCGTCGCTCCCAGTTTTCACCACGATCTCGCCAAATTGCGTGGGATCGACGAGCCGCCCGAGCGTGTTCACGGAAAGCTGAAAGGCGTGCCCCGGACCGACCGGTTGCTGGCCGATCACCCCGGCCGCGACTTGCACGTTTTGTTCCCGCAACGCCGCCACCACATCACTCGCGGTGAGATCGACGGAGGAGAGTTTCTCCGGGTCGAGCCAGATCCGCATGCTGTATTCGCGCCCGCCGAAAACGCTCACCGAGCCGACGCCTTCGATCCGCCGCAACACATCGCGCACATGCAGGCTGGCGTAGTTGCTGATGTAGAGTTGGTCGTAGCGCTTGTCGGGCGAGAGCAGATGCACCACGAGCAGGAGATCGGGCGAGCTCTTGTCCGTCGTGACGCCGATCCGCTGCACTTCCTCGGGCAACGTCGGAATCGCGACCGCGACGCGGTTCTGCACGAGCACCTGCGCCTTATCGAGATCGGTCCCGAGCTTGAAGGTGATCGTCAGCGTCATCGTCCCGTCGGTGGTGCACTGCGACGTGAGATAAAGCATGTCCTCGACGCCGTTGATCTGCTGCTCGATCGGCGTCGCGACGGTGTCGGAAATGATCTGCGGATTCGCGCCCGGATAACTCGTCGTCACCACCACGGTGGGCGGCGCGACCTCGGGATATTGCGCAATCGGGAGCGTCGAATACGCAATCCCGCCGACGATCATGATCACGATCGAGATAACCGCCGCAAAAATCGGGCGACTGATGAAAAAGTGCGAAAACTTCACAATGCGGAATGCGGAATTTGGAGTACGGAATGGAAGAGCAGGACGCTCATCGCGGGTGATTTTTGCGGGCTGTTTTTATCGAGGCGACCGTGATCGCGACGAGTTCGTGCGCTTCTTTTTTGATCTCGGTCAGGCGAATGGGGGCAATCAGCTTTGAATCTTCGAGGAGCTCGAGCCAGAAAAGCGTTTCATCCGCTTCCTCCTCGCCGTCGCCCATTTTCGAAATGAAATGTGCGGTCGATTTCGCGCGGCAGGCGTCGCGATAATTTGCAGCTACCGAAGTCCCAGAGCGCACCAACTGAGAAGCGAGCGCGCGGCCCACAGTCGTTTTCGGAAGGGCATCGACGAGCTTCAACACGCGAAGCGCAAAGCCTCTCGTCCGCACTTTTAGATCACGTGTCGAGTCAGGCATCTTCGATTCCGCATTCCGAATTCCGCACTCCGCATTTACTTTCCCACCTCTTCCGCTTCCGGCTTCGCAAGCCCGGCCGCGATCGCCGTCGCCTGCTCGTCTGTCGTGATGAATTTCGACGCGGGCGCTTCTTCGGCCTTTACCTTGGCGTCGGCGCGGACGCTCTGGAGACCGAGCACGACGACTCTGTCGTTCGGCTTCAGGCCGGTGCGGATGACGCGCAGGCCGTCGATCATCGGACCGGGGTCGACCGTGCGGTATCTAGCGGTGCTGGCGCCGTCAATGACCCAGACGAATTTCTGCGATTGATCGGAGACGATCGCCTGGTCCGGAATCAGGA
This sequence comes from Chthoniobacterales bacterium, assembly GCA_050997075.1. Taxonomy (GTDB): domain Bacteria; phylum Verrucomicrobiota; class Verrucomicrobiia; order Chthoniobacterales; family UBA10450; genus Palsa-1392. The sequence continues at coordinate 2,437 of JBPCRH010000036.1, read as the reverse complement.
TCGCGGCATGCGGCGGGCTCCCGAGGAGACGCAGCCTAACGAACTGACCGGGCGTCAAAACGAGATCGGGATTCTGGAAAATAGCGCGGCCCTGCACCGTCGCGGTGTCGGCGTCGATCCGGTTCTCGACGAAATCCATTTTCCCGAGATGCGGAAAATTTTCCTCATCGGAGAGCTCCATTTTCACCGGGTTCGCGACGTTGCGCGAGCTGGGGCGCACGCCGGATTGATTGAGCCGCGTGTATTTCAAATACGCCTGCTCGTCCGCCTCGAAATACGCCTGGATCGGGTCAAGCGAGACGATCGTGGTCAGAAGCGTGGCGGTGGCGGCGCCCCCGCTGATGAGGTTGCCTTCGCTGACGAGATGGCGATTGATCCGGCCCGCGACGGGCGCGTTGATCCGCGTGAAATCGAGATTGAGCTGCGCCGCTTTCATCTCGGCCTGCGCGACCTGCACGGCGGCGGCGGCGGCGAGTTGTTTGCTCCGCTGATCGTCGAGGTCGGAGGAGGCGACGACTTTTTTCGTGGCCAGCTCTTGGGTGCGTTTCAGGTTCGCATCGGCGAGGGCGAGGCCGGCTTCGGCTTGTTGCACCTGCGCGCTCGCGCGATCGAGCACGGCCTGGTAGGGGCGCGGATCAATCACGAAAAGGAGATCGCCCTTCTTCACCATCTGCCCGTCCTTGAAGTGGATCGACTCGAGATAACCGCTGACCTGGGCGCGGACTCCGACCTCGTCGACCGCCGCGAGGCGGCCAGTGTATTCGTCCCATTCCGTCACCTCTTTTTGCTGGGCGCGGACGAAGGTGACGGAGGGCGGCGGCGGACCGGCCGGTTTTGCGCTGCCGCCGCAACCGGCGAGCACGGCGACGAGCAGGAAGTGAAGGCCGCTCACGACGAGCAGCCGGCGGGCGGGAGAGCGTGCAATTTTTTCCATGTCGTGGTAAATAAAACTGTAGCTGAAACAGTTTCGGAATCCGATTCCGCGAAATGTAACGGATATCATTACAGTTCGACAAGGTGGTAAATCAACAATTTACATTTGCGGTCCACATTCTTACCGCGCTCGCCTTTGCCGATGAGACGATGGATTCACAGGCGCTCGCGACGAGCGTGAATACGAACCCGGTCGTGATCCGGCGCATCCTGCTCGGTCTGCGCCGTGCGGGGCTGGTCGAGACCTTCACCGGGAAGAACGGCGGCACCCGACTCGGGAAAAAGCCGGCGGACATTTCGCTCCTCGCGGTCTACGACGCGGTCCAGCCACGGCCGGTCATCGCGGTGAGCGAGCGGAAAGCCTTCAAGCGCTGCCAGGTGAGCTGCAACATGCGCGAGATCATGGGCGGCGTGGCCGCGGGCGCGGAGGACGCGGTGCGCGAGCATCTCCGCAGCATCACTTTGCAGAAACTGCTGCGCAAAGTGCGGCGCGCGGGGTGAAAGGTGCGGCGACGCTTCGCCGCCCGCCTTTCGAGGACGTCTAGAAACTGGGTCATTCCGAGCGGAGCGGAGCGCAGTCCAGGAATCCGTCGCGTTGCTTCGAAGCATGCGAGCGGAAGCTGCACGGAAACTCGACGGGATCCCTCGACTCCGCCCCGCCGCCGCGGGGCTCCGCTCGGGATGACACGACTTTTCGACAGTCCTCTTAGCTCTGCGGCGTCAGCTCTGCGCCATTCCGCCGTCGATGAGCAGCTCCGTGCCGCTGACAAAGGCGCTGTCGTCGGAAGCGAGATAGGTCACGGCCTTGGCGATTTCCGCCGCCTGGCCGATGCGGCCCAGAGGCACCTGCGCGACGATCTGGTTCGCCATCTTTTCGCGCTCCTCTTTCGGCAATCCCATCTTGTCGAAAATCGGCGTCTCGATCGGCCCGGGGCTGACCACGTTGACCCGGATCTTCTTGCTCGCGAGTTCCATCGCCAAGGTCTTGGCCAGGCTGTTCAGCGCCGCTTTTCCCGCCGCGTAAATGCTCGCGCCGGGCATCCCGAAATGGACCGCCACGGTGGAGGTGAAAATAACCGACGCGCCCTCGCGGAGGAGCGGCAGGGCCCGTTGCACCGTGAAATAAGCGCCCTTGAAATTGACATTCGTCATCTCGTCGAAGAGCGCCGATTCGGCCAGCGGCGCGAACTTGCCGATGCCGGCGTTGACGAAAAGGACGTCGATGTGTCCGGCTTGCTCGCGAATCTCGGCGAAGGCGCGCTCGAGGTCGGCGACGCGCGAGACATCCGCGGTCACGCCGCGCGTGTCGCCGCCGATTTCCTGGGCCGCTTTTTTTACTGCCTCGGGATTGCGGCCGATGATGATGACGCGCGCGCCCTGAGCCTTGAATTCCTGCGCGGTGGCGAGCCCGATGCCGCTGTCTCCGCCCGTGATGACCGCGATCTTGTTTTGGAGTTTCATAATATGTAACAACTACTATTACAGTTAAGCAGATGGTCAAATC
>JBPCRH010000451.1:0-4932 GCA_050997075.1 Chthoniobacterales bacterium | reverse complement strand
AGTTCTTCGGCGTCACTTCCACTTCGATTTCTTCGCCGACTGCGGCTTCAGGCTTAATCCGGCGCGCTTTGTCGAGGGAGATTTCGTCCGCCGGGTTCGTGACTTTTTCGACCACCAACAAGTTGGCGAGCGCCTTGATTTCGCCCGACTTCGGATCGATCGCGATGTGGAGGTCACGCGAGGCGCTGACGCTCTTTTTCGAAGCAGAGAGGAGGGCGTTCGAAACCGCCTCGATCAGGATCTCGCGTTTAATTCCGCGCTCCCGTTCGAGGTAATCCAACATGGCGATAAACTCGGCGTTCATGAAAAAATGGGCGTCCGCCGACAAAAAAGAGTGGGACACCGGCTCCCACTCCAATCCAGCAACGGACTAGGCGCGGAAGTTACTTTTACGGAGGCTCGCCGTCAAGTTGCGGCGGGGCTGGGTATTAACCGCAGAGGCGCAGAGCGCGCAGAGGGGAAGAGAGGAATTAATTTGGAAACCAGAAAACCAGAAAGAGGGAACGGACGTTTTTTCCCTGGCTTCCTGATTTTCAAATTTACTTCTTTCTCTGCGCCCTCGGCGTCCTCTGCGGTTAATATCCGCCGATGTCGCGCGCGCGGTCTCTGTTTTTAGTGCTTCTGGTCTGGGTGGCGATTTACCTGCCGCGCCTCGGGACGCTCGAGATCAAGAGCGAGGAAGGACGGCGCATTCTGCCCGCGGTGACGATGCTCAAGACGGGCAACTACCTCGTGCCTCAAATCGGCAGCGAACCCTACTTCCGCAAGCCGCCGCTCGTGAACTGGCTCGTGGCCGGTTCCTTCAAACTCTTCGGCGTGCGAAATGAATGGACCGCGCGGCTCCCGTCGGTGCTCTGCGTGCTCGCGGTCGCGCTCGCGTTCGTCGGGCTTGCGCGCGGTTCGTTAGGCGGAAATGGCGCGCTCGCCGCGGCACTCATGTGGCTGACCTGCTTCGGGCTTCTCGAGAAGGGGCGCATGATCGAGATCGAGGCGCTTTATGTTTCGCTCAGCGCGCTCGCGTTTATCTGCTGGCTGAGCTGCTGGCGCAACCGCCGTTGGCTGGCGTGGCTCGGCGCGGGCGTTTTTCTCGGTCTCGGTTTGCTTGCGAAAGGTCCGCTCAACCTCTTCTTTTTCTACGCGGTCGCGCTCGCGGTGCTGTGGCAGGCGCGAGCGCTGAAGCAGTTGCTGAGTTGGCCTCACCTCGTCGGCGTTCTCCTGATGCTCGGGATTTTCGCGGCCTGGGCGATTCCCTGTCTGGAAATGGCGCGCACCACGCACGTCGCCAAGGTTTGGTCGCAGCAACTCACCGGCCGTCTTGGCGGCGATGATTTTAAGTTCGCACACTGGATCCTGAATATCCCGCGCGGGATCGATTACCTGCTCCCTTGGGCGGTGCTGCTGCCTTTCGCGCGTTTCGCGTTGGTTGAAGACGAAATCGAGCGCCGATTCTGCCGCGGCCTGTCGTTAGGCGTGGCGGTGCCTTTCGTGATCGTGTGCCTGCTCCCGAGCGCGCTCCCGCGTTACACCATGCCGCTGCTTGCCGCGGCGATTTGGTTGCTCGCCGTTTTCACCCGCGAGCACGCGTTCGTCTGGCCACGAGCATTGCGGAAAGCGATTACCGGGACGGTCGTCGCCGTGGTCCTCGCGATGCTGATTTACTCGCTCGCGCTCATTCCCTTCCTCGCGAAGCGGGAGAAGGTTCGCCCCCTCGCCGTCCAACTCGACGCCGCGATTCCGCCTAACGAGTCGCTCTACGCGGTCGATCCCGACTACCAGCCGTATCTATTTTATCTGCACCGGCGGATCGTTTACGTGGATCGGGTCGCCGATCTCCCGCCCGGCACGCCTTACATTCTCGTCCGGCCCGAGAACGAACAAGCGGCGAAAAAGCGCGGCGCCCGGCCGGTGCTGCGGTTGAAAGATTATCGCGGACAGCGCGTGGTCCTCCTCCGTGGCGCAACTTTGTAAGTTGCCAGGGGATCGCAAGTTACAAACTTGCGCCACATTGCAAACTTGCGCCACGTTGCAAACTTGCGTCACGCGCGATTGACAGGGAGGCAAAAGCGAATTCGTTAGCATGCTAACGATGCCTGCGCTTGATCCAGAATTAATCGGCCAGTTGATTCACCAGACCGCCCGCGTCTGGCGCCTTCAGCTCGATCAACGTCTCAGCCCGCTCGGCTTGAGCCAGGCGAAATGGCGCACCATCGCGCACCTCGCCGCGGGTCATCTCACGCAATGCGAACTGGCCGAACGCCTCGGGATCGAAGAGCCGACGCTCGCCCGGTCCCTCACCAGCATGGAGAGCAGCGGCTGGATCAAACGGCGCGGCGCAGCCCACGATCGCCGCTGCAAAACCGTCCATCTCCAGCCGAAATCGAGCTCTCTGTTGCATCGGATCGAGGAAACCGCGCGTAACCTTAGACACGAACTGGTGGAAACGATCGCGCCGCAGGATTTGCAAATCTGCATGCAGGTATTGAACGAAATCTGCCGCGTTGCGCTCGAAACACCCGGCCACGCCAGGAACGGCGCGAACGGCCGCAGCGCCGTTAACGGCAACTCCATGAAGAAAACACGCAAGGCGACCAAATGATTACTGCGCAAAAAATGAATGTGGGCGCACGCGAAGCGGTCAGCGGCCTCGACCGCAAAGTGGGCCGCAAGGGCATCTACCTGATGGGCGCCGTCGTGCTGCTCGTTGTCGTGTTTCTCCTTTTCCGCTTCCTCGGCACCGCGAAGGAAGAAAGGCAGGCGCCGCCGCCGCGTCCGGTCTCGATCGCGAAAGTGCTGACGAAAAACGTGCCGCTTTACCTCGACGAGATCGGCACCTGTGCGGCGAATGAAAGCGTGCAGGTAAAAGCGCAGGTCGCTGGCCAGATCGTCTCGCGCGATTTCAAGGACGGCGCCGAGCTGAAGAAAGGCGACCTCCTTTTCACGATCGACCAGCGGCCTTATCAGGCTGCGCTCGATTCCGCGAAAGCCGACGACATCCTCGCAAAGGCAAACCTGAAGCGGCAGGAAGACCTGAAGGCAAAGGGCGTAACGGCGACGCAGGATCTCGACACCGCGAAGGCGAACTCGATGCGGACCTCCTCAGCGATGGCTGCGGCGCAGGTGAATTTTGATTACGCGATGATTCGCTCGCCGATCAACGGCCGCGCCGGTCTGCGGCAGGTGGATGCAGGAAACACCGTCAGCGCGGGCAGCGGCGGGCAGGTCCTCGTGCAGATCGATAACCTCGATCCGATCTATACCGACTTCACCGTCGCGGAGCCCGACCTCCCGCTCGTCCGCAAATATCTCAACGGCCCGAACCTGAAAGTCCTGACGGATGCCGAGAACGACGGTTTCCCGCCGCAGGTGGGCCATCTTTATTTCATCGCCAACACCGTCCAGGCCGGCACCGGCACCGTGCAAGCGCGGGCGACGACGCCGAATCCGGATCATCATCTCTGGCCCTCGCAATTCGTGCAGGTGCGACTGGTCCTTGACGAACTAAAAGATGCGAAGCTGGTCCCGAACAGCGCGATCCAGATTGGCGAAAAAGGTCCCTACGTTTTCGTGGTCAAACCCGACTCCACCCTCGACCTTCGCCAGGTAACGCCCGGTCAGAAGCAGGACAACGACCTCACCGTTATCACCAAAGGCGTGCAAGCCGGCGAGTCGGTCGTGACCATCGGCCAGCTCCAGCTCGCGCCCGGCGACAAGGTCTCGGTGAAAGAGACCACGGCCGCTTCGCCTGACAACACCGCCGCGAAGAGCGATACGCCTTAACGAATGGCCAGCTCCAAAGAGGACGGTTGGAACGGCGGCAACGGAAGCGGGGCCGGCGATAGCGCGCATCGCGACCTGCCACCGGAGAAGGCAAAAAACGCGCCCGTGCAAAAGCTGACCCAATTTTCCTCCGGCCTGTCGCGGCCATTCATCCAGCGTCCGGTGATGACGATGCTGCTGACGGCGTCGATCATCGTCTTCGGCATCATCACCTACCAACTGCTGGCGGTGAACGATCTGCCTGCCGTCGATTACCCGGTCATCCGTGTGCGCGCCTCCTATCCCGGTGCGAACCCGGAGACGATGGCGAACACAGTCGCGACGCCGCTGGAAAAACAGTTCACCCAAATCCCCGGCCTCGATCTGACCACCAGCTCGAGCACGCAAGGCAGCACCGACATCACGCTGCAATTCAACCTCTCGAAAAGCATCGACGCGGCCGCGACCGATGTGCAATCGGCGATCCAAGCGGCGAGCGGGCAGTTGCCTAACGATCTCCCGAGCCCGCCGACGTTCACGAAGTCGAACCCGAACGACCAACCGGTCATCTACATTGCCCTAACCAGCGCGACCCTGAGCAGCGGCGAGCTTTACCGCTACGCCACCACCGAGGTGCAGCAGCGGATCAACATCCTCCCCGGCGTCTCGGAAGTGAACGTCTACGGCGTCAAAAGCGCGATCCGAATCAAGGTCGATCCGGGCAAGCTGACCGCGCGGAACATGACCTTCGACGAATTGAGTGCGGCGATTCGCGCGAGCACTTCCTACGCGGGCGCGGGGCAGTTTGATGGCGCGAACAAGTCGATCACGCTGCGGCCGCAGGGGCAGGTGGCGACCGCGGAAGGTTATCGCAACATCATCATCAAACAGGGTGCCGACGGTTCGCCGGTTTACCTGCGCGACGTCGCCCGGGTGATCGACGGCGTCTCCGACGAACGCTCCTCGCGGCATTTTTTCGCGCGCGGTTATAATCCGCCGGCTTCCGTGGTGGTCTTCGCGGTTTCGCGTCAGGCGGGCGCGAACGCCGTTGCCGTCGCGCGTTCCGTGCGTGATCTGCTTCCGGGGTTGCAGCGGGAATTGCCGGGCTCGATTCACCTCATCCCGGTCCACGACCGCTCGCAATCGATCGTCGATTCGCTCCACGACGTGCAGCTC
>JBPCRH010000431.1:0-5852 GCA_050997075.1 Chthoniobacterales bacterium | reverse complement strand
TACCGCACACCCGATGGCGTGCTCCATTTCATGCACGCCTCCTCGCCGCGGAACTACGGCCGCGTGGTGGTCGATGCAGAGCTTGCGAAATATCTCGCACGTTATCGCTCCGACACCGGTATTTTGGTGGCGCGGCCGGTGCGTTAGCTGTTTTCGAAGCGAGCGATAGCGGCCGACCCAGTCGCCTCTCCAGCGGGCTCTCCCGCCGACGGCGAGGTGGAGGCGGGGTGTCGCCTGCAGCTTCACGCGCTCCGCTAGCGCCCCTCGCCGACAAGGTATCGCACCTTGGCCTTGAGTAACCGCGGATTGGTGAACTCGCCGCAGCGGATCCCCGCGGGTCGCCGCCGGCCCCGCCCGACCAGCAAACGCGCCCAGGCCACCACCGAGCCGACGGTAGCTTCGGGCGAGAAATATGTCTCCCAGGCGCAGCGCGCGGCCAGCCCCATCTCGGTCGCATGCTCCGCACAGCGCTCCACCAGTTGCGGCACGTCGTCGATCTCCGCCTCACGCACGTGCAGCGAGCATCGCTCCCACTCCGGACCCAGCGGCAGCTCTAGGTTATCGGCGACGATTACCGGCACCGCTCCCGCCTCCATCGCTTCAAACAACCGAATCGACGACGCGCTCACCCCGCGCGGACAGATGACGAAGCGGGAACGCCGCATCACGTCTCGATAGGTGGCTACCAACTGATCTTTGTTTGGTTTTTCCCACCAATAAGCCGCATCGTTTCTGGCCGAGGCATCGATCAACACCGCAGATGGATGCCGCCACTGCACGATCCGTTCCCGGAGCGGATGCGTGCGTGAGGAGCCGACGAAAGAGAACAAAAGATCCTTAGCCAGGAGCTCCTCCCGCCGAAACGCGAACCGATGGATATGCGCCGAGATGTAATGCGCGGGCAAGGCCCACCCGCGCAGGGCCCATTTCCGGGACACCGAGGGATACAAACCCCGGAGCGCGGGAAACTGGCCCTCTTCCGGGGAGTAGACCACCAGCTTCCCGGCGTGCCGGCGGTAGATGGGACTGCGGCGGAGCTTTTCAAAAAAAGGCCCATAACCGCCCAGTCGGATCGGTGCGAGAACGATCTCCGCCGACTCTGGATCCGGCGCGGGGACGTGAGCCGTATGGGCTTGAAGCGCAAAGCCCGCACGCAAACGTTCGTAGGAGTCAGCTGCGCCCCTGGGGATATTCGTCGCCACCTCATCAGGAGAAAGCAGGTAAATGGGAGTCGAGAGGCCTGCTCGCATGGGAAGAGCGAGATATCGGCCGAGCGCCCGGCCAGAGTCAAGGGTGCCGCTCGTTTAGCCGGTGCGGCGTGGGCCCGACAAAGGCCGCGCCTCCCTTTATTCCGTCCCATGCCATCAGCCTCCTCAAAGTCCGACGGATGCGTCTATCGGAGTTTCGCGTCCGGGCTAACTCCGGCGCTGTTTCTCGACGAGCGTCTTCAACTGGCGCTCCATCGCTTTGAAGGCGTCGTTGATGACTTTGCTCAACGGCTCGTGCATCTCGTGCGCGCTCTGCTTTTCCTCAGCGACGAGTTCGTGCCCGGGCGGCACCGTCACGTCGATCCGGACCCGGAAGGGGTTGCCGTTGTGTTGCGAATGATTCGGATGCTCGACGACGACATCACAGCGGCTGATGTGGTCGCAGAAATGATCGAGGCGCTGCGCCTTGCTGAGAATGAGTTCCTCGAGCTGCGCGGATTTTTCGACCCCGCGATACGCGATTTCGATGGGTAACTGCATCCCCTAGGGTCGGAGATCAGAGCGGCTGGAGCGAGCGGAAATGACTCGAAAGTTTGGTCGGCTCGATTTTCAGGAGATCGGATTTTACATGCTCGACCACGCGGTTTTGGATGGAAACTGGGAGCTGCTCGGCGATGGCGGCATGAATCGCAGCCGGGGCGGCGAAAGACCAGCCCTGGGGCTTTTCTTTCTCGACGATCTCGGTGATTTGCTCGGCGAGTTGCTTGAGCGTGCGCTTGTCGTTTTCGAGTTCGAGACCGGTGCGTTCGGCGACAGAAGTCGCGTGGAAGCCGCTGCCATCGCTGACCGGAAATTTCCCCGGCTGGTCGGTCGTCTTCTCGCGTGTGGAGAGATGCGAACCGGTGATTTCGATCGCTTGCACGAGCTGCAAGCTGGCGCCGCGATTCGGCGTGTCGTCAACGCGATAGGCCTTCAGCCCGCCGCGATCGGCGACGATGATCAATGATGTCGGTGTCATGAGTTGCCTAAAGAAATCGCGCGCGCCGGGCGCTTTGCGCTCACTCTTTGGACGGCGGATTTTCCGTCGTCGGCTCCGCTTCCGCCACGGGGGCGGCTTCGCCCTTTTCGTCGTCGGCCGGTTTAGTGCTTCGCGGCTCGCCGTTATGCGGCGCGGAGAACTGGCGCTTCTTCCAGGATTCATGGCGCGCATGCGCGGTTGAGCCGGTTTGCAGTTTGAAGAGCATGCTGGAACGGCCCGCGATTTCCGCTTCGTCGCCGGAAGGGGAGTCCGGCATATCCGCGCAGAAGCCTTCGGCCGAAGTGGTGTCGAGCAGGAGCTGCCAGACGACATCTTTTTGCCCAGGGAGGACGAACTGAATCGGCTCGTGATGCGCGTTAATCAGGAGGAGGAAGCTGTTGTCGCGGATCGCCTCCCCTTCAAAGGTCTGGACATCGATCGTGTCGCCGCTCAGGAGCATCCCGAGACAGCGGACGAAAGGCGAATTCCATTCGGCGTCGGTCATCTCGTTGCCGCCCGGGTTGAACCACATGACGTCGCGAATCTCGGAGCCGCGAATCCGGCGGCCTTGGAAAAATTTCGGCCGCCGGAAGACCGGATGATCGCGCCGGAGCTGGATCAGTTTCTTCGTGAACTCGAGGAGCTTCCGGCCTTCGTCGGTTAGGTTCCAGTCGAGCCAGCTGATCTCGTTATCCTGGCAGTAAGCGTTGTTGTTCCCCTGCTGCGTGCGCGCCCATTCGTCGCCCGCGGTGAGCATCGGCACGCCCTGGGAAAGGAAGAGCGTGGTCAGGAAATTGCGCCGTTGCTGCATCCGCAGCTGGTTGATTTCCGGGTCATCGCTCGGGCCCTCCGCACCGTGATTCCAGGAGTGGTTGTTGTTGTCGCCATCGCAGTTGTCTTCGCCGTTGGCTTCGTTGTGCTTGTCGTTGTAGCTGACGAGATCGTTGAGGGTGAAGCCGTCGTGCGCGGTGATGAAATTGATGCTCGCGTAGGGACGGCGGCCGCTCATTTGGTAGAGGTCCGGGCTGCCGGTGAGGCGATAAGCGAGCTCGCCGATCTTTCCTTCGTCGCCTTTCCAGAAACTGCGGATCGTGTCGCGATATTTTCCGTTCCACTCCGCCCAGAGAATCGGAAAATTTCCGACCTGATAGCCGCCTTCGCCCACGTCCCACGGCTCGGCGATTAGCTTCACCTGCGAGAGGGTCGGGTCCTGGTGAATGATCTCGAAGAAAGCGTGGAGTTTGTTCACGCCCAGCATGTCGCGGGCGAGGGTGGAGGCGAGATCGAAACGGAAGCCATCGACATGCATCTCGAGCACCCAGTAGCGCAGGCTGTCCATCACGAGCTGAAGGGTGCGCGGGTGGAGGAGATTGAAGGTGTTCCCCGTGCCGGTGAAATCCATGTAGAAGCGCGGATCTTCCGGCGAGAGGCGGTAGTAAGCTTCGTTGTCGATGCCGCGGAAGGAGAGGGTCGGCCCGAGGTGGTTGCCTTCGGCGGTGTGGTTGTAAACGACGTCGAGGATGACCTCGAGACCGGCTTGGTGCAGATTGCGGACCATCTGCTTGAACTCGGTCACCTGCTCGCCGGTGATGCCGCTGCTCGAATATTTACAATCGGGCGCGAAAAATCCGATCGTGTTATAGCCCCAGTAATTGGTGAGCCCGCGATCGACCAGCGCCTTGTCGTTAATGTAAGCCTGCACCGGAAGGAGCTCGACGGCGGTCACGCCGAGGTCTTTCAAATATTCGATCGCCGCCGGGCTCCCCAGTCCCGCGTAGCTGCCCCGCAATTCCGCCGGCACTTTTTCGTTTAGCTTCGTGAAGCCTTTCGTGTGCACCTCGTAGATGATCGAGCTGTGCAACGGGATTTGCGGCCGCTGCGTCTGCTGCCAATCGAATTCCGGATCGATCACGACGGCTTTCGGAACGCCCCAGGCGTCGTCGCGGAAATCGCGCGCCATATCTTCCGCCGGACCGCCGACGACATAGCCAGACATCTCGTCGGCCCAATTCACCCGGCCGGCGATCGCCTTCGCGTAGGGATCGATCAGGAGTTTCGAGCTGTTAAAACGATGGCCGCGTTCCGGATCGTAGGGCCCGAAAACGCGGAAACCGTAGAGCTGCCCGGGCTGCACATCGGGCAGGAAAATGTGCCAGACCTGGTCGGTGTGTTCCGTCATCGGGATGCGGATGTTTTCCTGGCGCGCCTCGGGTCCATCGAAGAGACAGAGATCGACGGAGGCGGCGGTCTCGGAGAAGAGGGCGAAATTGACGCCGTTTTTCATCCAGGTAGCGCCGAGTGGATAGGGATAACCGAGCCAAATTTTTACGGGAGTCATGGGTGTGTGCGGGGGTTGGCTATGCCATTCGGGGGCGCGGGTTGCAAGAGGGCGGCTAAAACCCGAAACCCGAAACCCGAAACCCGAAACAAGCCCGAATGACGAATGACCGAAAACTCAAAGCGCGCGGCTCGGCGCGCTCAGAACATTCGCGCTTCGGCCATTCGACATTGTTTCGGATTTCGGTATTCGGATTTCGAAATTCCGACCGCCGTTGTGCAAGCTCTGCAATCCGAGCGCTCCTAAGAACAGGGCGGTACCACCCCGAAACGCCCTCTGCGGTCGGCCCTACTTCTTCCCCTTCAGCTCCAGCTTGCGATAGAGCGTCGCCATGCTGATGCCGAGAACGGTGGCCGCTTTTTCCCGGGAGTTTTTATACTGCGCCAGAGTCGCCTCGATGTATTTGCGCTCTTGTTGCTGGATGAATTCGTCAAGCGATTGCCCGACCGGGAGCCGGTCCTTCGTCTTGTGCCCGCCGCTCTCCTTGCTGAAGTCGACGATTTGCGGCGGCAGATCGCTCGGCAAAATCAGGTCCTCATCGCAAAGCGCGCAGGCTCGTTCGATCGCATTCTCGAGCTCGCGGACGTTGCCAGGATAGTTGTAAACGGAAAGCAGGTCGACCGCCAGCGGGTCGATCTTCTTCGGTTCCGTGCCCGTGAGCGTCGCCTGTTTTTGCAGGAAATGATTCACGAGCAGCGGCACGTCTTCGAGCCGGTCGCGCAAGGGCGGGATTTCCACGGGGATGACGGCGAGACGGTAGTAAAGATCTTCGCGGAAAGTGCCGTCCTGAATTTTTTGCTGGAGGGGTTCGTTGGTCGCACCGACCACGCGCACGTTCACGGGGATGCTCTTGTTTTCTCCGACCCGGCGCACTTCGCGCTCCTGGAGAACTCGGAGCAATTTCGTCTGCAACGAGGTCGCCATTGAGTTCACTTCATCGAGGAAAATCGTCCCGAGATTTGCCTCCTCAAAGAGCCCCTGCTTGTCCGCGACCGCACCGGTGAAGGCGCCTTTTTTGTGCCCGAATAATTCGGACTCGAGCAAATTCTCCGGGAGCGCGCTGCAATTGATCGCCACGAAAGGCTGGTGCTGCCGGTTGCTATTGAAATGAAGGGCGCGCGCGACCAGTTCCTTGCCCGTGCCGCTTTCGCTCTGAATCAAGGCGGTGCTGTCGGTGTCGGCCACCTTGTTGATCAGGTTGTAAACTTTCTGCATTTTCTGGCTCGAGCCGACAATGTTCTCGAACTTGTATTTATTCTTGAGCTCCTTCCGCAGGTAGGTGTTCTCC
>JBPCRH010000401.1:0-8697 GCA_050997075.1 Chthoniobacterales bacterium | reverse complement strand
CCGATCTACTTCATGGATTTCGTGGAAGCGACCAAGGAAATGGATCGCGCCATGAATGAATGGATGATCGATATCCATCCTTACACGGTCGAGTTCGAGATCCACTAAGTTATGATCTTGGAAGCCGCCGGAGCCATTATCGTCATCGGCGCCCTCAGTCAGGTGGGGCTCGTGACCTGGCGCAACGCTATCCGCGTCCGCGGTGAGCAGAAAAAGAACGAAATCGATCTCGCCCTGCTTCAGACCGAGCTCGAGACAATGCGCGATCTTCGCCGGAAACGTTCCGACGCCGCGCTCCCGTGGAATGGTTTCCGGAAGTTTCTCGTGAGCAAGAAGGTGATGGAAAGCAAGGACGTCTGTTCCTTCTATCTCACCCCGCACGATCAGAAGCGTCTCTCCGGATTTCTGCCCGGTCAGTATTTGACTTTTCAGCTCGAAATCCCCGGGAACGCCCGGCCCGTGATTCGCTGTTACAGCCTGTCCGACGGGCCGCGACCGGATGGCTATCGCGTCAGCATTAAGAAGATACCGCCGGCCAAGGCAGAGTTACCGCCCGGAATCGTCTCCTCGCACTTTCACGATAACATTAAGGAAGGCGATATCCTGGATGTGAAAGCGCCGGGCGGGAAGTTCTATCTCGATCCGGAAGTCGCCGAGAACGTGGTCCTGATCGGTGGCGGGATCGGTGTCACGCCGGTGCTGGCGATGCTCAATACCCTTCTCTCTCTCGGTTCCACCCGGCAGATCTGGTTCTTCTACGGCCTGCGCAACCGCGCCGAGCACGTCATGAAAGAACAGCTCGAAGCGATTGCGCGCGAGCATCCCAACGTCTTTCTCTATGTCTGCTACAGCAAGCCGGAGGCGACCGACGAACTTAACCGCGACTATAACTATGAAGGCCGCGTCTCGATCGATCTGTTCAAGAAGGTCCTGCCTTCGAACAACTTCGATTACTACATCTGCGGCCCGGGACCGCTGATGCAAAGCATGACCGAAGGCCTCAAAGAATGGGGCGTGCCGGAGAAGAACATTCACTTCGAAACCTTCGGTCCTTCCAGCGTGAAGAAGATCGCGCCGGTGGCGAAGCCGGAGAATGTCAATCAACCGAGCTTTTCGGTGCAGTTCAAGAAGTCGGGTAAGACCGTGCAGTGGACCGGCGGCACCACCAATCTCCTCGAATTAGCGGAAGCGAATGGGATTACGATCGCTTCCGGTTGCCGCGCGGGTAGCTGTGGCACCTGTCAGGTCGCCGTCTTTTCCGGCGAGGTCGGTTATCTCGATAAGTCGGATTTCGAGACGGAACCAGGGACGCGCCTGACCTGCATCGGTTGCGCGAAGAGCGACGTCGTCCTCGACGCCTAGTCTCGCAACGCGGCCGCCACTCTTCAGATCGATTCGAAGAGGTTTGGACAGGGTTAACAAGATTTACAAGATTTTAGGAGGAAACGGAGACACTTATTCCCCTAATCCGGTTCATCCTGTAAATCCTGTCTAAGTCTCCCCTAGCCCCCCGGACATGTTCCTGGGCCACTAGAACTTCCGGCGCAGTTCCATCCGCACACCGAAGAGGTCTTCTTCGTTTTCACGGGTTCCGGCGATCAGATCCGCGCGGAAGATCCAGGCGTTGTTCAAGGGTCGCTGATAGCGAATCCCAAAGGCGAGTTGATAACCCTTGGCGAAACGATCGCTCTGGTTGCCAAAGGTGTTCAGCCCGGCGAGCTCAAAGACGATCTGCTGATCGAAAGAAAAAAGATATTCCACCCCAAGGGCGCCACCGTAGGTGTTATGGCCACTGTCATCCAGTTTTGGAAAACCCGTGAGCCCATCCGTTTCAAAGGAGAGGCCGGTATTAACCAGAACCCCGCCAGCGCCGGCCGCCCGCGCGAGCGACTGCGGCTTGTTGAAGCCGGCAAAGAGATTGAGATAAGGCACCAGGGTCAGCGGCTTCGGCGTAATGAGTGAGTTCTCGATCAGGATGAGAGCGCCATCGGCCGTCCGGCGATGTCCGGCGTCTGGTTCCTGCCCGACATTCACGATCACGCGGACAGAGTTGGAGACGGTGTCGAAGTAGCGGCGGGTAAAAGCGACGGAGAAGTTATGATAACTCAGGTCGTCAAACTTCTTTCGGCCAAGGGTGTAACCGTAACCAAACTCGAGATAGCCCTGTTGTAACTCGACGAAGCCGGCCATGCCGAAGACATCCGCACTGTGGTCGTTATCGATCGCGCGCGTCGTCACCTGGTCGAACCCGGCGAAGAAGGTGACATCCATGTTCGAGATTCCGAGGTGCGGGCTGTTCCGCGCCGGAATGGTGAAAGCGAAACCGTTGAAGGCGTCCTGTAGCCAGACGCCGTTTTGGGTGATGAGCGGGATCAAGCCGAAGGTGAAGGGAATGTCGTACTTGTTATCCGTGTCGGTAAACCCGGAGATGATGCGCGCGAGATCGCCTTCGAAGAAGAGCGCGGCCGGATAGGGATTGAGGACGAGGTCGCTTTTCTGTTTGTTCCCGGCGAATTCCAGCCGGGTGAACTGACCATTCCGGTCCAGCGGCGTAAGGAAAGCGTGAATGCGTTCCGTCGCGGTGATGCGCAGATCGACGTCGAGATTCAGTTTGGTCGCGAAGAGGCCCTTGTCGTTCTTGCCGTTATCGTTGTAGGCCACGGCGGTGCGCCAGTCGCCGAAGACGAAGAATTGCGGGAAGACCAGGTTCTTCTTGCCGAAGAGATTGATCCCCGGTTGGAGCGGCCCGTACTGGTACAACTCTCGACCCAGCTCGAGCAAGGGCCGCGCGGTCGGCACGAGATGCTTGCCGCCGTAGATGTAAAGTTGCTCCTCGGCGTTGTAAGTGTTGTCGTAAACCGGGTCGGCCTTGAAGACATGATCCGACCAAGGCACCACGCGGCTGCGCGGATCGACAATCGGCTCATAATGCTCGCGATTGTTCTCGACATTCGCCGAGACCAGCCCAAATGCGCCCACTTCCACGAGTTTCCAGTCCCGGCTCTCGAAGGGGTTACGCGGCGCCTCCACCGGGAGGCCATCGACATGCGTGGGCAGCGCGACCTGGCGCAACTCGCCGGGCAAGCGAAAGCGCGTGGGCGCGACCGGCGCCTGAGCTGAGCTCAGCCGGGGCGTCCCAATTTTTTTGAAGCCGGCCGGCGCTTTGGTGTCGCTCTTGCTCCCACTCCCTCCGATGACACTGTCGTTCCCGTCCGCCCAGCAGAGCGTCGCGAGCTGGAGCGAAAGCCCGACGAAACTAAGAATAACGCGGCGCATCGTTTTTGCGGATGTCGAGGACACGATCACTTTCGGATTTTTGCTGGCAGCTAAGCGCAATCATAGACACCTGAAGATGAGTGTTTTTTGCCGCGGCCGGTCAATGCTAAATTTTAGGGCACGCGATAAAAATCTTGCTCTGGCTGAGCGACTTCAATAGGAAATCTCGAAAAGATTCGGCCCCGCGGCCGGCTCCAGAGCAAATGTCACACGGCCTAAATTCAATCTTATCCGAGAGAGCAGACGCCCTCTTCTCCCCCTCGCTCTCATGACTTCCGCACTTCCACAGATCGCGCGCCCGCAGCGCTGGGACATCCCTTTCGGCGACACCATGGCGGAGACCGACGTCGATCGGCTCCTCACGATCGAGCCTTTTTCGACAGTCGATCCGACGCGTTTTCCGGGGAGCATCCCCTTCCGCGGAATCCTCTTGAACGACACCCGGATCCGGAAATTTGCGCCGGGCGACATCATCGTGCGCGAAGGCGATTACGGGAACTCCGCCTTCTTCGTGCTCTCGGGAAAAATTCGCGTCGTTTTGGATTCGCTCCCGGCCGAAATCCTCGGCCGCCGCGAGTCGCAAAAGAAGGGCTTCTTTGAATCTTTCTCGCAGCTTTGGCGCCGGCCGGTGTATCCGGAAGTGCGGCACTTAACGCCGCGGCAGGCGGAGAGCGGGACCGAGACGCGCGCCGTCAAAGCCCGCGTCGCCGAGGGCGATCACGTGCGCATTTTTCTCCAGGACGTGCCGCGGGTGCTGGCGAATAATCGGACCGCGCAGATCGAGCCGGGCGAGCTTTTCGGCGAAATCGCCGCGCTCGGCCGGAGCCCGCGTACGGCCACGGTGATCGCGGAAGGCGCCGCCGAGCTGGTCGAGATTCGCTGGCAGGGTCTGCGCGAGCTGCGCAAATACGCGCCGGAATGGAAGGCGCACATCGACAAACTTTATCGCGAACGCAGCCTCGGCACGCATCTGCGCGAGACGCCGCTGCTCGACAATGTCTCCGACGAAGACCTCCACGCGGTCGCGGAGCACACCCACTTCGAGAGCTTTGGCGACTTCGATTGGAACACGAGCTACCGTACCGTGCGCGAAGCTTCCGCGCAGGAGCGCCTCGGGAAGGAGCCGGTGATCGCGCGCGAAGGCGATTACCCGAACGGATTGATCTTGATCCGGAGCGGCTTTGCCCGGCTCAGTCGCAAGTATAACCACGGCGAGCGGACAATTCGTTATCTCGGCAAAGGCGAGGTCTTTGGGCTCGCCGAGCTGCTCTGCAATTGCAAATACGACGACCCGATCAGTCTCCAGTTTTCGCTCCGCGCGATCGGTTACGTCGATGTCCTGATTATCCCGACGCCGATCGTGAACAAGTTCATCGCGCCGCGTTTCAGCGAGACGGAGATCGCCGAGATGCGCGATAAAATTCAGCGCGAGGCGCACATTAACGTCGAGCACGAGGCGACCGCGACTTTCGACCCGGAGATGATCGAGTTTCTCGTCGAGGAACGTTACGTCAACGGCACCGCGACAATGCTCATCGACCTCGATCGTTGCACGCGCTGCGACGATTGCGTGCGCGCCTGCGCCGCGAGCCACGATAACAACCCGAAGTTCATCCGCCACGGCCGGGTGCAGAACAACATCATGGTCGCGAACGCCTGCATGCATTGCGTCGATCCGGTCTGCATGATCGGCTGCCCGACCGGCGCGATCCATCGCGACTCCATCGGCGGGCAGGTCGTGATCAACGATCTCACTTGCATCGGCTGCGCGACCTGTGCGAACAGCTGCCCCTACGACAACATCCAGATGGTCGAGATCCGCGATGAGCAGGGAAAATTCATCGTCGACCAGGCGACGCAGACGCCGATTCTGAAGGCGACGAAGTGCGATCTCTGCGTCGATCAACTCGGCGGCCCGGCCTGCGTCCGCGCCTGTCCGCATGATGCGCTCATCCGCGCCGACATGCGGGAGGTCGATCAACTTTCGAGGTGGCTCAACCGGTGAGCCCGCTCCTAAAACGGCGCCTCGGGTTCACGATCGGGCTGATCCTGCTCTCGTTCGGCGCGCTTCTTGGCTGGCTGGTTTTGCGGACGGCGCTCCGGCCCGACGCGATCTATACCGGGCTCCTCCTCCTTGGGATCGTGCTCGGGCTGACGCTTTTTAATGCGCGGAAAAAACTCCCATTTCTTCCGCTCATCCGGGCCGCGACCTGGCTGCAAATCCACATCTACGCCGGCTGGCTTTGCCTCTTCATTTTTCTGCTCCACATCCATTTCCGCGTCCCGAGCGGGCCGCTCGAGATCACCCTCGCCTGCGTATTTTGCCTCGTTGTTTTCAGCGGATTTTTCGGGCTCTATATCAGCTGGGAAATGCCGCCGCGGATGGCCCGCTCGGGTGAGCCGTTGCTTTACGATCGGATCCCTGCGTTCCGTTTGCAGATCAAACAGAAGGTCGAGGAATTGATCCGCCAGGCCGAAGCCGAATCGGAGTCTTCCACTCTTGGCGACTTCTACGTCAATAGGCTGCGCGATTTTTTTAACCGGATCCCAAACGCTCTCTCTGCCCTCGGCGCGGCCGATCGCGGATTGCACTCGCTCCTCGCAGAGCTTGATGCACTAAACCGCTATCTCGAAGAGCGGGAGAAGGCGATCACGCTCGAGCTCCGCGATTGGATCGAGACGAAACAGAATCTCGATTTCCAATACGCCTCGCAGCGGCTCCTGCGGCTCTGGCTTTTCGTGCATATCCCTTCGACTTACAGCCTGATTTTGCTCGGCATCGCGCACGGGATCGCGGCGTCGCTTTACGTCCGGAGGTGGTAAATGCAGCGCCCACTCGATCCGCTCAGGTTTAAGACGAACCGCTACGAACGGCCCAATCAGGAATGGGTCTGCGGGCGCGCTGCGGAAGGGCACGGCTGCCCGCTCGGGCCCGATGCGCGCGGAAATTGTCGCGCCACTGGCGAGTGCTCCCCGGCGAAGCGCGGCGACCGCTGGTATTGCACGCGGAGCGAAGCGCAGGGCGGTAAATGCGAGCAGGGTCCGCTTCCCGAGGGCGGTTGCGCGCATCCGATTTCGCCCTGCCAGCCGCGGCCCTCGCTCCGGCGCGCGCGCGGCGCACTCGTCTGGGTGGTCGTCGCGTTCACCGCGGGATTGGGGCTGATTCTTTTCGCGGGCAGCTGGAGTCATCGCTGGATGGACCCGGGTAAGCTGACCAACGCGCACGCCACGTCCGCCGCGAAATGCAGCGACTGCCACGCCGTCGCGAGCCAGGGAAAGGTGGCTGGTGCCGCCGTCGTGCCGGTCGCGAATCCGCGTCTGACCGACAGCGCGCTCTGCCTCAACTGTCACGCACTCGGCGATCATCCTTTTGTCCCGCACAGTATCGCGCCCGCGCAGCTCGCGACCTTCACGAAAGAGCGCGCGGACGCCGCGCCTAACGAAGCGACGCATCAGCCGCTTTTCCTCCAGGTCAGCCAAAAGTTCAGCCGGCACGATGCGCATTCCGACGCGCTCGCCTGCGCCACCTGCCACCAGGAACATCACGGCCGCACTTTCGACCTCAAGCATCTCTCCGACGCGCAATGCCAGACCTGCCACGCGACGCAGTTCGCGAGCTTCGAGCACGGGCATCCCGAGTTTGCGAGCTATCCGTATCGCAGGCGCACCCCGATCTTTTTCGATCACGCGAGCCACCTCCGGCAGCACTTCGGCGAGATGAAAGAAAAGGCGCCGGCGAGCTGCCAGGATTGCCATGCGCCGGACTCGGCCGGGCGTTTTATGCAGGTGAAAAGTTTCGCGAAAAGCTGCGCGGCCTGCCACGAACCGCAGATCCAGGGCGCGGGCTCGAGCGTAAAAGGCGTGGCCTTTTTTACCCTCCCGGGGATCGACGCTGCGACCCTTGCGGACAAGGGCATCAGCATCGGCGAATGGCCGAAGTATGCCGACGGCAAGGTCACGCCGTTCATGCAACTGCTCCTGAGCCGCGAGCCGGCGACGCGCGCGGCGCTGGAAAAATTGCAAGGCCAAGATCTGCTCGACCTGAGCAAGGCGACGCCGGACGAGCTCGCCGCGGCGGAGCAATTTGCCTGGGGCGTGAAGAGGTTGCTCTACCATCTCGTGGTCGACGGCCAGTCCTACCTCCTCCAGGAAATGAAGGATAAGATCGATCCCGCAGGCGTCGGTCTTCCGCAGGCCACCCTCCTCGCCGCCCAGCAGGAATGGATGCCGCATCTCCTCACTGAAGTGGCCGCCTATCAGAACGGTACGAAACCGCCTCTGCCGGAACGCCCCAAACCCACGGCCATGCCTGTGCCTTTGCCTAACGAAAAGCCGGCCAGCGGCGACGACGCCCTGCTCAGTGGCGATGACTTGAGCGCGGCCGTGTCCGCTTCCCCTGCTCCGAGCCCGTCCGCGGGGGCCGGCGATTTGTTAGGCGGAGAGAGCGACGATCTCAGCGCTGCGGTCGCGGCCTCGCCCGCGCCGGCCGCCGGCGGCCACGATGACCTCAGCGGCGACCTCACCGCCGAGGCCGGGGAACCCGCGCCCAGCGCAACCCCCGCCGCCCCGCCGGTCGCCGCGAAATCGCCGGAAGATTGGGTCACCGCGGGAGGCTGGTTCCGGCCGCAGGAGAGCTTTACGCTTTTCTACCGGCCGAGTGCACACGCGGACCCGTTCCTCGTCGCCTGGCTAAATTCGAGCGCGAAACTGGCCGAGAAAACCGCCCCGGTCGCGATGCATGCTTTCCAGGAATTAACCGACCCACAGGCCGCCGGCGCGTGCATGAAATGCCACACCGTCACAGCCGACAGGGAGAACACGCAGATCAACTGGCTCGCGGCCGAGTCCACGCCGAAGAAGAAAAGCTTCACCACCTTCCGGCACACCACGCATCTCAGCCTCTTCGGCAACACCGCCTGCGAAACCTGCCACACGATCGATTCGAAGGCGGACTACGCGAAATACTTCCGGGGGGAAGCCGGTGCGCTCGCGGCGCGCGACCCCTCAAAGTTCCAGAGTAATTTTTCGCCGCTCTCGAAGACGCTCTGCATTCAATGCCACCAGCCGAAAGTGGCGGGTGATTCGTGTCTCCTCTGCCATCGCTATCACGCGGGGCCCGCCAGCGTCGAGGTCGCGGGAAAAAACCGGCTGCGCCCCTTGTTAGGGGAAAAATAAGGCTCGCTCTCCCGGGGCGCTTCTGCCATTACCTGCGCAGCGCGGGAGCGGCCGGGCCGTCGGCGGAAAATTTTCGGCGCAACATCAGGAAAAGCTTCCCAGAAGAGCATTCTGGGTGCTATAACGACCATAAATATCGGAAACATCATGCACTTCTCTCGACTTTCGCGCCTTGCTCTTCCTTTCGTCCTCGCAGCAGCTTTCCCTTTTGTTTCATGCCAGCGGCCGGTCAAGCTTGTCAACTCA
>JBPCRH010000372.1:0-9018 GCA_050997075.1 Chthoniobacterales bacterium | reverse complement strand
AGCGCGGACGGAATTCTGACGCGTGAGGCGCGCTGATGTCGTAGCCGGGGGCGGTGACCCCGGCTGGGCGAGTCGGGATTGCAGGCGGCCGGGGTCGTCGCCCCGGCTACAACATCAGAGCGTAAGTTTTTTACCTAGGCTGCGATCTACTTCGTCCCCGATTGTGGGCCGGGTCTCGCGTCCTGAAGTTTTCACACGGCCCGCCAATGGGGCGCGGCCGGTGAAACTCTCCTACCGCGCATGATTGAACCCCTGATCGACCCTTCCGCCCTTTCCTCCGCGACCGACGAGGACCTGATGCAAGCCATCACTGACCGCGAGCAAACCGCGCTCCGCGAGCTCTACACGCGCTACGGCAAAACCTTGAAAGCTGTTGTCACCCATGTCGTGCATGAGGACGCGGAAGCCGATGACGTGCTCCAGGAAATTCTTCTCCAGATCTGGAAGGAAGCAGGCAACTATTCGCGGCACGCCGGCAAACCGCTCGGCTGGGTTGTGACCCTGGCGCGGCGGCGCGCGATCGACCGGTTGCGGCGGCGGCAGGCGTATTGCCGGGCGAAGGATCGTTTCGAGGAACACATCGAGCAGCAGCCCGCCTCGTGGGTGCGCAACAGCATCGACGGCGAGTTGATCCGCTCCGATATGCGCCATTTTCTCGAGAGGCAGATGAAGGCGCTACCCGATCCGCAGCGCGAAGCGATCGATCTCTCGTTTTTCAAAGGGTTGAGCCATCGCGAGATCGCCGCGCGCACCGGGACGCCGCTGGGCACGGTGAAGACGCGACTCGAGCTCGGGCTGCGCAAGCTGACGAGTTGCGTGCGCCCGTTGCGGCGCAAAATTTAGTGCTTCAGTCATCCCGAGCGGAGCGCAGCCGAGGGATGCCGTGGAGTTGCCGTGAAGAATCGCAGCCAAGCGTTTCCAGAAACGCGACGGGATCCCTCGACTCCGCTGCGCTGCGCTCGGGATGACCGTGGCGTCCGCCGGAGAAAATTCGGCGACCGCCTACTCTTCCGTGTCGTCAGCCGAGTCCTTATCCGGCTCGGGTTCTTCATCCTCGAGCGAGTAACGCCGCTTGCGCTTGTTCGCCGGCAACGGCGAGAGCGTCATCGTGATGTTTCGCCCGGCCGCCTTCGGCTCCATCTCCACCTGAGCCATGTTCGCGAGGTCGTCTTTGACCTTGTGCATGAGCTGCATCCCAAATTCCTGGTGCGCCATTTCCCGGCCGCGGAACTGCAATTGCACGCGGACCTTGTTTCCCTTGTCGAGGAAGTTCTCGCCGTGCCGGATTTTCGTCATGTAATCGTGCTCGTCGATGTTCACGCGAAACTTGATCTCTTTCAGCTTCGTGCCCGAAGCCTTCTTGTCCTTGACCTGTTTCGAGATGTCGTAACGGAACTTGCCGAAATCGACGATTTTACAGACTGGCGGATTCGCCGTCGGCGCGACTTCGACGAGGTCCATGCCCATGCCTTGGGCGCGCTTGATTGCCTCGGAAAGTTTCATGACGCCGAGCTGCTCAGCCGTCGCCCCAAGAATGACCCGGACTTCGCGAGCGCGAATCCGGCCGTTTACACGAATTTGTTGTTGCAGAATTTATTATCTCCCGGCCGACGACAGGGAGTGAGACTGGCGCCGTCGTTCTTGTTGCTCGCAACCTTCCGTCGGCTCCCGGTGGAACACGGCGCACTCGCTAAAAATCGGCGCGCTTGCGAGAGGCGCACCGACCGATTCGCGGCCTGACCCGAATCGAGGGGTAGTTGTATCCGTGCTCACCCGAAGCCGCAAGAAAAAAGCCCGCGAGAAAATCGCACTCTAGGGCGGCTCCCCGATGCCCGTCATCCCGAGCGCAGCCGAGGGATCCCGTGGGGCTGCCGTGAAGAATCGCAATCTATCTTCCCAGAAACCCGACGGGTTCCCTCGACTCCGCTGCGCTGCGATCGGGATGACAAACCTTACGCCGGCAACGTGCCGAAGTGGGCGGCGTGCGCGGCGTAATCAGTCAGGTCATCGAGCATCGCATCGAGCGTGGCGGCAAGCGGCGCGACCTTCGCGAAACCGGAGAAGATCGCGCGATCGCCGATCGGGGTGTCGATGACGAAAGTCGGACGTTGCGTCACGTTAAGGTCGTGAAACTCCTGCGTCGTCTGGCGAATGCGCTCTTCAATCTCCGGCGACTGCGCGCGTTTCAGAAGCCGCTTTTGGTCGAGGCCGCTTGCCTCTGCGGCGATCTGCGCGGCCAACTCCCATTGCCAGATTTTTTTCCCTTCGACGAGCTCGGCCCGGCTCAGCGCCTGCCAAACCCGATCGTCTTCGACGCCGAACTCACGCGCGGCTTCCGCGACGCAATTAGGCTCCGGATATTCCTCGCGGCCGACCACGTGCCAGCCGGTTTGCAGCTTCGCCGGTGAGCGCATGAGCATACCGCTGCGCTGGTAATACCACTCCATTGCCTCGTGCGTCGGCGGAAGCCCGGTTTTATCCATGAGCGCGATCTTCCAGCGGAAATCGACGCGGTCCGCGTAGTTTTTCTGGAGTTCCTGCCAGGCCGGTGTCGCCCAGAAACACCACGAGGAAATGACGTCAAGGTAGTTGGTGATGGTAAGGCGCATAAGTCTTATAGGTCGCATGCGACCCATCTTCGGAAAACTGTAAACGCTTGCTCGACCTCAATCACATCCTCCTCTTCATCGCGCTGGCTTCGTCGGTCATCCTCCTCTGGCGCCTCGCGCGCCTCCGTCGGGAGCGGCCCACGGGTTGGCTGGCGGCCGCGCTCATCGTCCTCGCGGTCAGTGGCGTGAGTTACTTCCTCGCGCCGGGGCGCGCGGGTTTCATCGGCGGCGGCGCCTGGGCTTTGCTTCTCCTCTTTCCCTCGCTCGCCGAACGAAAGATCGCGCGGCTGCTCGTGGAAAGACGTTACCGCTCCGCGCATCGGCTCGCACTCGTTAGGCGAGTTCTCCATCCCTGGAACGACTCCCCGCAACTCCCGCAAATGCTCGAGGTGATGGAGCACGCGCAGGCGGGGAAGTTGCCGGCGGCGCTCGACCTGCTCGCGCGCGCACGATCCGACGCAACCCCGGCCGGGCGCGGCGCGATCGCCTATACCTACGCGCTCACGGAAAATTGGAGCGGCCTCGTGGAATGGTGCCGCCGCGATCTAACGATGACGAACGAACCAGCGGTGCGCGCGCTCTACCTCCGTGCCCTTGGCGAAACCGGAGCGCTCGAAGATCTCGCCTGGGGTTTTGCCGCGCAAAGCCAGCGCCTCGGTCCGCGTCTCATCGTCACGCCGCAGGCCGCGCAGGAGTTACTTTACCTCGTCGCTTTCGGCGGACGCACCGACGCGGTCGTAAAACTCTTCGACACCACCCTCTCGCGAATGCCGCCGGCGCATCAGCAGTTCTGGATCGCGACCGCGGAGCTGGCCGAGGGCCGAAGGGAAGACGCAATCGCGCGTCTCACGAAACTGCGCGGACAGACCTGCGACGCCATTCTCGAGCAAGCCATCGTCGGTCGTCTCTCCGGAGCTGCTCATTTCCTGCGCGCGCAGGTCGCGCCTGCCACGGAAAAACTCATGGCGCGCCTGACCTCGGAGCTGACCGAAGACCCGGCCAGCTTCCTGCGCGGCTCCACCAGAACGCCGGTGGCGGTCTGGACTTTCATAGCACTAAACCTCGTCATGTTTGGCGCGGAGCTGGCGATGGGTGGCGCGACGAATGTGCGCACGCTGCATCGGCTTGGCGCGCTCGAACCGGATGCTGTCCTCATCGGTCATCAATACTGGCGGCTGCTCACGGCGCTTTTTCTCCACTACGGCGCGCTCCATATTCTCTTTAATCTCTACGCCCTTTACCTTCTCGGTCCGGGCTTGGAACGAATCATCGGCTCGGGACGTTTCGCGCTTGGCTATCTTCTTTCCGGTCTCGGCTCGAGCACCGGCGTGGTCATCCTGCATGTTCTTGGACTCACCGCAGCCGATCAACTCGTCGGCGCTTCCGGTTGTGTCATGGGGGTCATCGGAATCTCCGCCGGCTTACTCCTGCGCCATCGCCAGACGCCGCTGGCCGGGCGGCGGCTGCGGGAGATTCTCATGATTGTCGACTTCCAGACGGTCTTCGATCTCTCCACGCCGCAGGTAAGTCTTTCCGCGCATCTTAGTGGTTTTGTGACCGGCCTGCTCATCGGAATGGTCTTCGCCGCGCGCCGGGCGAGCTAGCGACGGAACGCTTGCTGCTCTGGCTTTTCCTGCCAGAGTTCGCCGACTCTTGACTTAATCCCGGTTTCTTATGCCGAATATTCAAACCTATAACGTCATTCCAAACCTTCCCGAGCAACTCGAGCCTCTGCGCGAGATCGTCTTTAACCTTTGGTGGACCTGGGAACCTTCGGCGCGCCGGCTCTTTCGCCATCTCGATCCGGAGCTCTGGCATGTGACTAATCATAACCCGCTGCGCATGCTCCAGCTCTCGCGGCAGGCGCGGCTGACCGAGGTCGCAAAAGACGAGACGTTCCTGCGCGATCTCGCGGATGTGTACGGCGCGTTCCAGAAGTATCTCGCGCGCAAGGACACCTACGGGAAGACCGGCGCCGGGCGCGCTTTCAAGCGCCCGATCGCTTACTTCTCGGCCGAGTTTGGTTTCCACGAATCGATCCCGAATTACTCCGGTGGTCTCGGCATTCTCTCGGGCGATCATTGCAAATCGGCGAGCGACCTCGACCTGAACTTCGTCGCCGTCGGGCTGCTTTACCGGCACGGTTATTTCAAGCAGCAGATCAACAAGGATGGCGGGCAGGAAGCGGTCAGTCTCAACCAGAACTTCCATCATTTGCCGATCAGCGAAGTGCGCGCGAACGACGCGCTCCTGCTCGTGGCCGTGCCGCTGCTTGACCGCGAAGTCATTGCCAAGATCTGGCGGCTCCATGTCGGCCGGATCGATCTCTATCTTCTCGATACCGATATCCCGGAGAACGCGCCGGAGGATCGGCTGATCACGGCGGAGTTATACGGTGGCGATCTCGAGATGCGGATGCGCCAGGAGATCGTGCTCGGCGTCGGCGGCGTGAAGGCACTAAAAGCGCTCGGCCTTCAGCCGGAGGTCTTTCACATGAATGAAGGCCACTCCGCCTTCCTCTCGCTCGAACGCATCCGCCGCCACGTCACGGAAGGGAGTCTCGACTTCTACTCCGCGCTCCAGGTTGTCGCTTCCGCGAATGTCTTTACCACTCATACCCCGGTGCCGGCCGGGAACGATGCTTTCCCGCGCGAGATGATGGTGCGCTATTTCGGGAATCTCGCGGCGCAGTTAAAGATCACTTTCGACGAGCTCTTTCACTTCGGTCAGACCTCGGTCGATCCGGTCGCGACCTTTAGCATGACCATCCTCGCCCTGCGCACGAGCCGGCACGCGAATGGCGTGAGCAAGTTGCACGGCGAAGTCAGTCGCGGTCTCTGGAAAGATGTCTGGGCCGGGGTCCCGACGCATGAGGTCCCGATCACCAGCATCACCAACGGCATTCATACCAAGACTTGGATGGCGCCGGAGTTTTCTGCGCTCTACACGAAGTATCTCGGGGACTGGGAAGAGCACCTGATCGAGCCCGACTTCTGGCGCGGGGTCATCGACATTCCCGATGCGGAACTCTGGGAGACTCATCAGAAGTTGAAGCTGCGCCTGGTGAATTTCGTGCGCGACCGCGTCCGCGCGCGGCGAGAACGCCTCGGCGAATCGCCGGAAGCGATCCGCGCGGTGAATTTGATTCTCGATCCGGAGATTTTGACGATCGGTTTCGCCCGCCGCTTCGCTACCTACAAACGCGGCGCGCTCCTCTTTACCGATCCCGAACGGCTCCAGCGATTGCTCAACGACTCCGCGCGGCCGGTGCAATTTATCTTCGCCGGCAAGTCTCATCCACGCGACGAAGGCGGGAAGGCGTTAATCCAGGAAGTTTACAAACTCACGCGCCAGCACGGCTTCCATAACCGGATCGTCTTTGTGGAAGATTACGACACCTACATTGCGCGCCGGCTTGTCCAGGGAGTCGATCTTTGGCTGAATAATCCGTTGCGCCCGCTGGAAGCGAGCGGCACGAGCGGGATGAAACTCCCGCCGAACGGCGGTCTCAACCTGAGCGTGCTCGATGGCTGGTGGTGCGAGAGCTACAACGGGAAGAACGGTTGGGCCATCGGCTCGGAGATTGAGGATGGCGCGATCGAGTTCCAGAACCAGGTGGACGCCTCGAGTCTCTACCAATTACTCGAAAACCAGATCATTCCGCTCTATTACGCCAAGCCCGATGGGAAGCTCCCGCTCGCCTGGCTGCAACTGATGCGCGAATCGATTCGCAGTGTCACTCCCGCCTTTAACACTCACCGGATGGTGAAGGAATACGCCGAGCGCCTTTACCTCCCCGCGGCCAAGGCGCACATGGAATTCTCCCGCGAGAATGGACGCGCGGCGACGGAGTTGAGTCACTGGAAAGCGCAGCTGCGCAAGGACTGGCCGCAGGTGCGGATCTCCGAAATCCAGGTGGCCAACCCCGATCGGCAACAGGTGCAGGTGGGAGAATCTCTCCGTCTTTCGGCCCACGTTCATCTCGGCGCGGTCGATCCCAGCCACGTCAGAGTCGAGGCTTACCACGGCGAAGCGGAGAACGATAGTCTGCGCAATGCCAGCGCAACCGTTCTCGCGATGAAAGAACAACTGGGCGAGAATGGCGATTACCTCTACGAAGGCTCCATCCCAGCCGACGAGAGCGGCACCTATGGCTTCAGCGTGCGCGTCGTGCCAACTTATCCGCATCTCCAGCAGGAGCACGAAATGCGGCTCATCGCCTGGAGCTAAAAGGCTGAGCTTCTTTCCTCGTTAGTTTCCTAGCTGCGCCTGAACCGGTGTCCGGTTGCAGGAAGAAGAGAAGTTTGCCGACTCATTTTATGAGTTAGGAAAATCGCCCGCTCTAGGTGAAACAACGCTTGCTCTCTCGCTACCTTGGCTTATAACTGCGCCATGGACTTATCTGTTAAACAATTAGAAGAAGCGGTGGCGATAAGACGTCAGATCGACCAACTGCAAAGTCGGCTCTCCAGCTTGCTGGGTGGTTCGGGCGGAAGCAGTGCCGCGCCACGTGCTCGGCGTGGGCGTCCGGCCAAGACAACCACTGACGACTCCTCCAGCGGTGGTGGGAAAACCCGGAAGCGTCGTCGGCGCGGTCTCTCCGCAGCTGGCCGTGAACGGATCGCCGCGGCCGCTCGTGCCCGTTGGGCCCGGACCAAGGCAGCTTCCGGCGGTGACAGCACTACCTCGAGCAGCGCCAAGACTTCCTCGAAGAAATCTTCTTCGAAGAAGAAGTCGCGTGGCAAAGGCATCAGCGCCGCCGGCCGCAAGAAACTCTCGCAAATGATGAAGGCCCGCTGGGCCGCGCGCCGCAAAGCGCAAGGCAAGTAACCTTCTCATCTCGGCATCGTCCGGCCGCTTTGTAGGGCGACTTACAAAGCGGTCACGGTGCGGAGAAACTCGGGATAGCTCGTCGCGTCCCGCACCGCCGCACTCAACTTCTCGAGGCGCGCATTTTCCGTCGGCTCCGGTAACGAGACCGTCTGCCGGCCCGGCCCGTTCGCGAAAACGACTTCATCCCATTGGATGGATTTAATCTGGGCATTAAACCGCGCGACTGCGCGACCGCGAAAGTAGGCCCGGGTCTCCTCTGGCGGAGCGAAGATGGACTCCTTGATCTCTTCTTCCGTGACCAGCCGACGCATCGAGCCCTGCCGCAGGAGTTCGTGGTAAAGCCCCGCGTCGGGACGCAGATTGTGATATTCCAAGTCGATCGCCTGTAGCCAAGGGTCGCTCCAGGCGAGCTTTTCCTCCTCCTGGAGTGAGGTCAGTAATTCCTTCTTCGCGACCCAGTCGACCCGGTTGCGACAAAGCATCACATCCCGCTCGAGGTCATTCAGGACCGCTTCCCATTCCTGGAGCAGCCAGGTCACTTCTTCATCCGCTTCCCGTGCGACTTGCTGGGCCGCAGTCAGGTAAAGACGCTGCACGTCCAGCGCGGAAATCTTCCGTCCATCCCGCAGCTCGATGATCCAGTCATAGGTCTGATCGCGACTGATCGACTTCAACGCCGCGACCGGCTGGGCCAACTCGATCTGCGGCGCAAGGTCGCGCTCGATCAGGTCGAGGACGAGCGCGGTCGTGCCGACTTTTAGGGCCGTCGCCCACTCACTCATATTTGCGTCGCCGACGATGACATGGAAACGCCGGTAACTCCGGGCGTCCGCGTGCGGCTCGTCACGGGTGTTGACGAGCGGCCGGCGATTCATCGTATCGATGCTCACCAGGACGGCGAAGAAATCCGCCAGCTGTGAAATCTGATAAACCCCCGGCTGTCCCGCCGCGCTTTCTGCTTCGATGCCCATCTTGCCGGCCCCGGCAAAAATCTGTCGAGTCACTAAAAACGGCAGCACTCCGGAAACGATCCGTTCCCAGGGCACATCCCGCTGCATGAGGTAGTTGTCATGGCAGCCGTAGCTATGACCAGAAAAGTCGGTGTTATTTTTATAGAGCTGCACCTCCTGTCCCTCCGGCAGCTTCAGATTCCGCCGCCGCGCGCACTCCAGGAGGATGCGCTCGCCCGCCTTATCCTGGGCGACGAGGCCGCGCAGGGTGGTGCATTCCGGCGTGGAGTATTCCGGATGCGCGTGGTCGTTGTAAAAGCGCGCGCCATTACTGAGAACGAGGTCGCTTTTGATCTCCTCGAAACTGAGCGGGCGTTTCCGGTCGATCTCGAAGTAGGCTGACTCATCCGTATCTTGGAGCAGCTCAGCCGCACGGAAACCGCGCGCGTCGCGATGCGGATCTTCCAATTCGTAATCCCACTTCATGTGCGCGCCCTGTTCGGTGTAGCCCCGCACCAGCTCGATCGATTCCGCGACGACGTCGACCGAGTCAGTCCCATCCAGGGTTATCCCGTATTCCGTTTCCAAACCGAAGACCCGCTTCATCCTGCCTCCAACATACACGG
>JBPCRH010000315.1:0-6203 GCA_050997075.1 Chthoniobacterales bacterium | reverse complement strand
CCGCCCCCCCCCGCCCCCCCCACCCCTTCCCCCCCCCCCCTCCCCCCCCCTCCCGACCCTCCCGCCCCAACCCGCGACCCACGACACCACTGGTAAAGTCGGCGGTGGCGCGGAGAATCACGGGCAGCAGCAATTCACGCAACCCTTGGCTGAGCAACCTAATTCCACCAGTTTCGTCCGCGTCGTGATCGATCGCTCGATCCGGCGCGAGCTTGACTACGCCGTGCCGCCGGAGTTGGCCGGGAAGGTCAGCGTCGGCTCGCGTGTGCGCGTGCCCTTTCGCGAGAAACAACTTCTCGCCACGGTTGTGGCCACGCTCGCAGAGAGCCCGGCCAAGGGGATCAAGCCGATCGTGGCCTTGTTAGGCGAAAAGCCGGTGCTGAGCCCGGCCCTGAT
Organism: Chthoniobacterales bacterium; assembly: GCA_050997075.1. GTDB lineage: Bacteria > Verrucomicrobiota > Verrucomicrobiia > Chthoniobacterales > UBA10450 > Palsa-1392. The sequence continues at coordinate 5,807 of JBPCRH010000315.1, read as the reverse complement.
CGAGCTCGCGCGCTGGATGTCGACTTACTACTGCTGCCCGCTCGAGACGGTCATGCGCAGTTTGCTCCCGCAGGTCATTCGCAAGGCCGAGGTCGGCTGGAAGAAGCAGCTTTTCGTTAGGCTGGTGCGCGCGGCCACGCCGGAAGAGCTGGAGAAATTGCGCCGGCGCGCGCCGCGCCAGGCCGAGCTGCTTGAGGCGATCACGCAATTAAGTGCCCCATTCCCCGCAGCCGATCTCCTCCGCGACACCTCACTCGACAATTCCACCCTGCGCGCACTCGTGAAGCACGGCTTCGTCGACTTGCGCGAGCAGGCGGTCGCGCGCGATCCGCATGGGACCGAGCAATTTCTTGCCGACGCCGATCTAATCATGAACGCCGAGCAACTCGCCGCGCTCAAGGTGATCGAGAATGCGCTCGAAAGTCCCGCGACCCATCCGCCGATCCTTCTCCACGGCGTCACCGGCAGCGGCAAAACCGAAGTTTATCTCCAAGCCATCCGCGCCACCCTTGCGCGGGGCAAAAGTGCGATCGTGCTCGTCCCGGAAATCTCGCTCACGCCGCAGACGGTGGAGCGTTTCAAGAGCCGCTTCTCCGACGCGCCGGACACGGTCGCGGTCCTGCACAGCCATCTCTCCGAAGGCGAGCGCCATGACGAATGGCATAAGCTCCACAGCGGTCGCGCCCGCATCGTCATCGGCGCGCGCAGCGCGGTCTTCGCGCCGCTCGAAAATCTCGGCCTCATCGTCGTCGATGAAGAACACGAGACCTCCTACAAGCAGGAAGAAGCGCCCCGCTATCACGCCCGCGATGTCGCGGTCGTGCGAGCGAAGATCGAGAATTGCGTGGTCGTTCTCGGCACCGCGACGCCGTCGCTCGAGAGTTACGCGAATGCGAAGCGCGGGAAATACCTCCTCAGCCAGCTCTCCCAGCGGGTCGACGATTGCCAGATGCCGCTCATCCGCATCGTCGATCTGCGGCTCGAGCGCCGGAAAGAAAAAGCCGCCGCCATTCTCTCGGAAAAACTCCGCGCCGCGATGGCCGATCGCCTAACGAAAGGGGAACAGACGATTTTGTTTCTCAACCGCCGCGGCTTCTCCACCTCGCTGTTGTGCAGTAACTGCGGGAAAGCGCGCAATTGCCCCAACTGTAGCGTCGCCCTCACTTTCCATCGAAATAGTGGCGCAAGTTTGCAACTTGCGCAGCTTCCCTCTCCGCAAGTTACAAACTTGCGCCACGGGTCTCGCCTGAGCTGTCATCTTTGCGGGCATAACGCTGCCGTCCCGAAGTGTTGCCCCGAGTGCGGCCAGGACGCGCTCATCTACGCGGGCTTCGGCACGGAAAAGGTCGAGGCCACAGTGAGCGCGATCTTTCCCCAAGCCGTGGTGAAACGGATGGACGCCGACTCCATGACCCGCAAAGACGCCTACCGCGAAACCCTGCACGCTTTCCGCGCGGGCAAGATCGATATCCTCGTCGGCACCCCAATGATCGCGAAAGGACTGCACTTTCCTAATGTAACTCTCGTAGGAATCATCAACGCCGACCTCGCCCTGCACATGCCCGATTTCCGCGCGGGCGAAAGGACCTTTCAGCTACTCACTCAGGTCGCCGGCCGGGCGGGCCGCGGGGAGGAGCCGGGCGAAGTCTTTGTGCAGACTTACACGCCCTTCAGCCCGTCGATTCAGTTCGCGCGTCATCACGATTTTGCCGGCTACTTCGAGCAGGAGCTGGAATTCCGGGAACGCTGCGATTTTCCGCCCTTCCGCCACGCCGTCCTCCTTACCATCCGCTCCGAGCACAAAGCCCGCGCCAGCTTTTCCGCGGACACGCTCTACCGCCGGCTGAAGGAAGCGTTGCCTGACGAGTATATCCTGGGAGATCCGGCACCCGCGCCTTTGGAGAAGCTGCAGGGCAGTTATCGGTTCCACATCCTCATCCGCGGCGAAGCGATCCTAAGACTTAGCCGTCTCATCCGCGAGACCTTGGACAAGTTACCTTTCCCCGAAGACGTCGCCGTCGCGGTCGACGTCGATCCTTACCAGCTTCTGTAACGCGGGCGGACCGGTTGTAGGGCGGGCGGTGGGACCGGCTTCTATTCTCCTCGCCCGACTAAGTCGATGTATGGGAGAGCCAAAATTCCCCGCCCGGGTAGCGCACACGTCCCGTGTGCTGGCGACGACGTCCTCGCCGTCGTGAACTTTTCTAGAAGAATCAGGCGGGAAATAATGATTGCCCTCGACGATCACGGCGTCGTCGCTCGCCGCGAGGTGTGGCTGATCGCTGCGGAGTCTCAAGTTTGTGGCGCAACCGAAGCCAGCTGCATTCGGCTTTGCTCTGCTTCCAGCTCCGCAGGTAAGGTTTTGTCAGATCCTGTGAGAGTGCCCTACTTTCCAAGCTTCTGAACAATCTCAATCGCCTTGTCCATACTCTCGAGGGCTTTCACTTTTTCGCCTTTTCCGATGTGAGCTTTCGCAGAAAGATGAAAGGCGAGCGACAGATCGTACTGATTGTTGATTGACTCTCCATCCCGTTCGATCAAACGCAGTAAGATTTCCCTGGTTCTGCGCAATGCAGCGAGCGCGGGATCGAATTGTTGTAGCTTGATCAAAGACTCTGCTTTTTCCAATTGGTAGACCGCGAGGTAACGTTGGTATTCGCCGTCCTCAGGCAGCTTCTCGATTAGTTCCGAGATCATCGCAATCGCCTGGTCGATCTCTCCAATTGCGCCAGAGTAGTTTTTCGCGAGGCGAAACGCTCTCGCCACGTCCCAATGCGAAACGGAGAGGTCATATCGCACCGCGGCGTTCTCGGGCTCCTTTTCGAGAGCGAGGCGCGGAAACTCGATTGTCTTTAGACAAGCTGGGACGGCTCCCGCTCCATCTCCCTTATTGATAAAAAACTGGCAGAGCTGTTTTTCCGACTGCCAGACATCTCTCTGCAGACGGAAATCCTGCGGAAACTGCCGGGCTAAATCTCGGCTGATCTCTGCCGCCTGCTGGAAATGAACCAAGGCTTCATCATATTTTCCAAGGGCGGTTTTCACTCTGCCGAGGTATTTCAGATCCAGCGCTAGAGCCTTCCGCAAGTTCTTGTTCTCGGGATATTTTTGCCGCGCCTCTTGGATAATGCCGAGGGCTTCGTTGAAATAAACCAGTGCCTCGGTCCTTTGATCATTGTATTCAGGAATGGCGCCGGCATCGATCAGCATGCTCGCCAGGCCATTCTTTGCTTCCACCGAATCGGGCATCGCCGCGACCAGCTCCCGGCGCAGTTTGATCCCTTTCTCGTAGGTTGCTTCCGCTTCCTTGGTGCGTTCGGCAAACCACAAGGATTTCGCCGTGCTGAAATAATTGTCCGCCAGCTTTTCCTTCGCTTTCAAATCCTGGGGATGGGCGAAAGCAACGGCTTCGCGTAGCTCTTGCGCCTTCAGGTAGGTTTCCAGGCCAGTCTTATAGTTTCCCAGACTCTGATCGTGTCTCCCCCCTTGCACGTCGCCGACTTTTTCGTAAGCGGTGGCTAACTCACTCTGCAACTCCAAATCGCCGGCCGCTTCCTTGGATAAGCTGTCGAGATATTGCAGCACATTGAGCAAGACGGCCTGCTGCGCTTCCAGTGATCCGGCGAGATTTGCAATCTTTGGGTAAACGTCGAACAGATTGGAATTGGCCAGTTTGCGCACATCATTAAACCGGCGTTGCGCGACTCCCGCCTGCCAGAGCGTCGCCATGATTCCGCCGAGGACGGCGAGCAGCACGAGCAGCGCGGCTGTCACGCCGATTTTATTCCGCCGCACAAACTTGGCGGTCCGGTATTGGAAAGCGTCCTTGTGCGCACTCACCGGCAGCCCGTTGAGTTGCCGACGGATATCTTCGGAGAAACGCTCGACCGTGGCGTAGCGGCGCTCGGGCTCCTTGCGCAGCGCCATCAGGACGATGTTGTCGAGATCGCCCTTGAGAGATTGCTGATTTTTGATTGCTGATCTCTGCTTGGCGGATGGCCGCGCCGCCGCGGTGCTCGGACGTTCCGGCTCCTGCTCCGTGATCGCGCGGGAGATTTCCTCCGCGCTGTGGCTCGCCAGGCGATAGGGCTTTTGGCCGGTGAGGAGTTCGTAAAGGAGCACGCCTAACGAATAAACGTCGCTGCTCGTGGTGATCATGCCACCTTTGATTTGTTCCGGGCTGGCATATTCCGGCGTCATCACGCGCAGGGCTGGAAGCGTCTGGGTGAAGGCGTCTTCCTCGGAGGTGAGGATTTTGGCGATACCGAAATCGAGCAGTTTCGGTGTCCCCTCCGCGGTGACCAGAATGTTCGACGGCTTTATGTCCCGGTGGATGACCAGGTTCTGATGCGCGTAAGAGACCGCCGCGCAGACTTTACGGAACAGGTTCAATCGTTCGCTCGTCCCGAGCTGCTCCCTTTCGCAATTCTGGGTCAGTGCTACGCCGTGCACATACTCCATCACGAAGTAAGGCAGGCCTTCCTCCGTGGTGCCGCCGTCGATCAGGCGCGCGATATTCGGATGGTCGAGCTGGGCCAGAATTTGCCGCTCGTGCCGGAAGCGCCGCAGGATGTCTTCCGTGTCAAGTCCGCGCCTAACGAGTTTAAGAGCAACCTCCTTTCGATATTCGTCGTCCGCCCGCTCTGCCAGGTAAACTGTCCCGAGCCCGCCGCGCCCGATCTCCCGGATGACCCGGTAGGCGCCGAATTGCTGGCCCACCATGGGTTCGCCGCCCTCCTCCTCGGGCAGGCTGGTCGGAACTGCGGATTCGATCTGTTCGGTGAAGTCATCGGTCAGCGCGTCGGCCTCGACCAATGCTTCGACTTCCCGACGAAGCTCCGGGTCGTCGCCACACTGCGTCTCGAGGTAAGCGGTTCGCTCCTTCAGCGGCAGATCGACCGCAGCGTGAAAGATTTCCTGCAGCCGGAGATATTCTCCGCTATTCCGAGCCATCGCTCTCCCCCGCCAGCATGGTCCGCCGCAACCAGGCCCGTGCCATCCGCCATTCCCGTTTTACGGTTCGCGACGAGACATCGAGCACTTCCGCCACTTCTTCGATCGTCATTCCGCCAAAAAAGCGCAGTTCGACGATCTGACTCTGCTGCGGATGCAAGTGGGCCAGCTCCTTTAAGGCATCATCCAGGGCCAGGAGATCGACGCTCCGCCCCGCGGCGGGAGTAAGTGCTTCGTCTAACTCGATTTTTTCCAGTGCGCCCCCGCGTTTCTCCGCGCGATGCCGGCGTGCGTGTTCCACCAGAATTCGGCGCATCGCCTGGGCGGCCAACCAGAAAAAGTGCGCGCGATTTTGCCAGTTGGTGGTGCTTTGATCGACCAGGCGCAGGTAAGCTTCATGGACCAAACCGGTGGCCTGCAACGTGTGATCAGACCGTTCCCGCTGCAGGTAACCGCGCGCGAGCATGCGCAGTTCGTCATAAACCAGGGGCATCAAGCGTTCCGCCGCCACCTCATCGCCGCGACTCCAATCAATGAGTAATCGAGTGGCTTGGTCGCGCGGAAGAGTGGGGCTCATCGTCGTGGGGCGGTCCCACGACCTGCGCAGGAAAGTGAGGCCATCTTAGGCAATGAACGGGAATTTCAGCAAGCAATTTCCCGAAGTGGCACGTTTTCCGAGACCAAAAGCAGAGCCGGAGGCATCGGATTGGAATCGACTCTCTTGCCCGCTCCAGTCGGCCGCGCCCAGCTCGGATGCACGCAAAACACGGCCGAAAAAAGCGTGTTATTCGCGGCTCAAGAAAATATGTGGCCCACTTTTTTCCTGCTTTGCGCTCTTGGTTGATATGCAAATG
>JBPCRH010000065.1:0-4382 GCA_050997075.1 Chthoniobacterales bacterium | reverse complement strand
TAGCAATCCCGAGGCGCATCGGCTCGAACGCGACGATTTTGTTGCTTCACTTCTCGTTAGGCCAAAGCAGCTCGATCTCTTCGCGAACGAGCCTTCCGTGATCACCGGTCAGCTTTAGGAGCGCGTGGAACAGATTTCGTTCCTCCCCACTTTCGCGAGCTGGCAGGCCGCGGCGCGGCGCGCGCTCCAAAACGAAATTCCGCCGGAAGGAATCGCCTGGGAAGAGCTTGGCGGCGAGGAACCGGCGCTTCATCTTTTCGAAGAAGCGGAACCGGCGGAAGCACTAAAACCCTCACCGCAAGTTCGCGTTCCGAAACGCTTCCTCGCGCTCGCCAAGCTGGTCTCGCTCCACCGCTCCGCGAGCCGCTGGCCGCTCCTCTATCGCCTGCTCTGGCGGCTCACCCATGGTGAGACTCACCTGCTCGAGATCTCGGTCGATCCCGACGTTGCGCAGGCGAACGATTTCGAGAAGGCGATCCGGAATGACCTGCACAAAATGCGCGCCTTCGTCCGCTTCCGCGAAGTCGAGCACGCGGGCGAGAAATGGTATATCGCCTGGTTCGAACCGGCGCATCACATCGTCGAACAAAACGCGCCGTTTTTTGCCGATCGTTTTGCCTCGATGCGCTGGTCGATTCTCACGCCGGAACGCTGCGCACATTGGGACGGCGAAAAGCTTTCCTTCACCGCCGGCGTGACCCGGTCCGAAGCGCCCGCGGCCGACGAGATGGAGGAAATGTGGCGCACTTACTACGCGAACATTTTCAACCCGGCCCGCGTCAAAGTGCACGCGATGCAGGCGGAAATGCCGAAGAAATATTGGCGCAACCTGCCGGAAGCGACGCTCATCCCCGCGCTCCTGCGCGAAGCGCCGCGACGGGTGGAGACGATGATGAAAAAGAGTGCCGCAAAAATCGCGCAGGTCGACGGCGACGCCTGGCGACCCGCGCCCGTTCCCGAAACTTCCAGCCTAACGAAACTGCGCGAAGCGGCGCGCGACTGCACCGCCTGTCCACTTTACAAAAGCGCGACCCAAACCGTCTTTGGCGAAGGCCCGAAACGCGCGCAAATCATGTTCCTCGGCGAGCAGCCGGGCGATCAGGAAGACTTGAGCGGGAAGCCGTTCATCGGGCCGGCCGGACAGCTTTTTAATCGCGCGCTCGAGGAAGCCGGGATCGATCGCGACTCGGTTTACGTCACGAACACGGTCAAGCATTTCAAGTGGGAACCGCGCGGGAAACGGCGCATCCATCAGAAGCCAAGCTCGCGCGACATCGCGGCGTGCCGGCCGTGGTTTGAAGCAGAGTTGCGGCTCGTGAGGCCGGAAGTGCTCGTCTGTCTGGGCTCGACCGCCGCGCAGGCGTTGTTCGGCTCCTCTTTCCGGGTCACAAAAGAACGCGGTAAGGTTCTCGAATGCGAGCTGGCGCCGCGCGTCGTCACCACGGTGCATCCCTCGTCGCTCCTGCGTCAGCCGGATGAAGCCGCGCGCGCGCGCGAATACGCCCTTTTCGTCAGTGATCTCCGCACCGCCCTGCGCGCGAAGCAGCCAAACTAAGCCGTCATCCCGAGCGAAGCGCAGCGCAGTCGAGGGATCCCGTGGCGCTGCGGTGAATTGACGGGGCAAGGAATGCCGCGGACGCGCTTCATTCACAGTTTGTGGCGCAAGTTTGCAACTTGCGGATCGCAACTTACAAAGTTGCGCCATGGAGTTGCTCGACTCGCAGCGCGCGATCGTCTCGGAAGTGTTGCAACGGAATCCAGCGGGATCCCTCGAATTCGCTGCGCTCCGCGCTGGATGACAAAGCCCGCGGCAGTTCGCACCGCCGCGGGCTTCGGATTTATTCGTTAGGCCAGTTTACGGCGTCGCCGTGGGAGAAGCTTCCGCGCCTTCTTCCATCGTTTTTTTCTGATGCTTTTTGCCGCCTTCTTTCATCGGCTTCACCCCGAGCTTCACGCTTTTCGCCATCATCGTGCCGTCGTCCATTTTCAGGTACTGCCCGCGCACTTCCTGGTCGGCCACAACATCGGTCATCGTCGCCGGCTGACCGTCTTTCATATACTTCGTTTCCTCGGTCATCTTGAAGACGCGGCTTTCACCTTTCTTCGTCGTGATCGTGAAGGTCTTCGCCGCACTGTCGACGGAGGCCACTTTCCCGTGATACGGGACGCCGCGCTTGGCCGGGGCCATGCTCGCGGCGGGTGAGGCCGACGCGGTCGCGTCCGGAGCCTTTTTATCTTTGGCGGAGGCGCTCGACGCCGCGCTCAAGGCGAGGGCGGCGAGGCAGACGCCGGTGACTAACATGCTTTTCGATTTCATTTTTTGCTTTCTTGGTTGGGTTGTTTTTTGGGGCCAGCGGCCCGTGCAAATCCTTGGACGGGGGAAGCGGCCGTTGATTCAAGCGGTCTAACGAGAACGCTTGGGCGGCGCAATCATATTTTCGGGACTCAATCGCCAACCTCGCCTCGTCCGCGCCCTCCTCCTCCTCGTTCTCGTCCTCGATCCCTAAACCCGAGAAAGTGCGAGGACGAGGACGACGGACGAGCACGAGTAACGGCGCACGGCGCTCTTTCCGGCTTGCCGCGAGTCCTGCGGCCCCTCTAGCCTGCGTCCGATGTCGAGCGCCGAGCGTTACTCGCAAATACGGGCGGGCGCACGGATTCGCGAACGTTTGCTGCTCCCCGTGCCGCGGCGCTCCAGCGAGCTGGAATTGCAGGCGCGCTGGTTCGCCGGCGACTTCGGGCGCAGCTTTACCGGCACGGCCGGCGAGCAGATCGAGGTCGTGCAATTCGGCACTTGGAATCGCGCCGCGGGTCCGGACTTCTCCGATGCTTCCATCCGCCTCGACGGCACGATCGTCCCCGGGAGCATCGAGTTCGACCTCGTCGATCAAAGCTGGGAAACGCACGGGCACGCCACCAATCCGGCCTTCGACGAAACGGCGCTGCACGTCTTCGTGAACGCCGGCCCGCGCGCGTTTTTCAGCCGGACGAGCGCGCACCGCAACGTCCCGCAGGTGCGGGTCGATCCGAGCGCTTTGCCCGCTGGTTTCGAGACGAATCTGCCGCTCGCCCGGCCCGGCCGGTGTCATGCGCCATTGCGCGACTTGGCGGAGGAGAAGGTGCGCAGCATTCTCGATGCGGCGGCTCAGTTTCGGCTCGCGCGCAAGGCGCAGCGTCTGGGGCGACTCGCGGAACTGCACGGGCGCGACGAGGCGCTCTTTCAGGAATTAGCGGCCGCCCTCGGCTATAAGCAGAACAAGATTCCCTTCACGCTGCTCGCGCAACGGTTGCCCCTGAAGTTGCTGCGAGCTCGTCCGGACGATGGGGAGGCCATCCTCTTCGGCGTGGCGGGGTTTCTTGAAGCGGCCGATCTCGGCCAATACGAGCCAACGACGCGCACCTATCTACGCTCACTCTGGGATCGATGGTGGTCGCATCGCAGCGAGTTCGAACGACTCATCCTGCCACCGGGCACCTGGCGGCTCAGCGGGACCCGCCCGTTGAATCATCCGCAGCGCCGGCTGGCAGCGCTCGCGAGCTTAGTGACACACTGGCCAACACTCTTACGCTCGTTAGGTGAGCCGTCGCTGGAAGCTAGTTGCCGCTTTTTCCGCGAGTGTGCACATCCTTATTGGAATCATCACTACACCCTGACCTCGGCAACAAGCACGCAGGAGATGGCCTTAGTCGGCGAAAGTCGGGCAACGGAGATTCTCGCGAATGTGGTTCTACCCTTTCGACAGGAAGGCGCCATCGAGGTCTGGGCCGACTACGAACAGCTCCCCGCCAAACTGACCAATCGCCGGCTCGAAACGGGAGCGGCCCGGCTTTTTGGGGACGACCCGCGGCGCACTAAATTCCTGCGCACGGTCGCGCACCAGCAAGGGCTTCTGCAGATTTACGAAGACTTCTGTCTCCAGGATAACTCGGACTGCGCGCACTGTCCTTTTCCCGAACAGATGCAGCGCTGGACCATGGATTAGGAGGCCTCGAATGACGTTTGCGAGATCCTTCGCCGCGCTTCGCCGGTTCAGGATGACACCGCTTATTTATGGGATGCCTCCTCGTCATCGCGAGCGTCTAGTGGAGGGGAAAGTGAGACAGGATTAACAGGATTTTTCAGGATTGAAGAAAGACCGCCCGAGCAGTTCTTCCCCTAATCTTGTTCATCCTGTCAATCCTGTCAGTCTTCTGCACGCCTTGGAAGCCATCTCATAATAGCCGGAACGTGTCATCCGGAGCGGAGTGAGGGACCTCGCAAGCGTTGCGCGAGCCTCTTCTTTAGGAGGACGTGGAAAGACGCTTGCGAGATCCTTCGCCGCGCTTCGCCGGTTCAGGATGACACCGCTTATTTATGGGATGCCTCCTCGTCATCGCGAGCG
>JBPCRH010000102.1:0-4647 GCA_050997075.1 Chthoniobacterales bacterium | reverse complement strand
GGCGATTGGTTTCACTCCGTCGCCGAAGGTGGTGACGGTGAAGATCACGCACGTCGGTCCCGAAGAAATGGAGATGGCCGATCGGAACCCTCATGGCGACCACTTCCTCCTTCAGCCCCAAGTCCCGGCGATCGCCAAATTATTCGTGAAAGTGCCGGACACGCACATTTGGCTGACGCAGCCACCGGCCGAATTCCTTCGCTTCGAAGGGCCGCAGCAGGAGCCCAGCGAGCCCATCATTCGCGTGGATCTTCTTTCCGGTGGGGAGAGCGGTCCCGCGAAAGCGCTCAAGAAGAGCGAGGATAGTTAGACTTGTGGTGGAATCCTTCGTTTCTTAAGTGATCCGTCAGTGATTTGAACACAAAGCTTCGTCCCCGTAGTTCAACGGATAGAACGAGGGTTTCCTAAACCTTAAATGTGGGTTCGATTCCCGCCGGGGACATTCCCTTCCATGACCGGCCTCGAACCTTCGCCCGACTTCCTGGCCAACTTTCCTCCGGCCCGGCGTTATCTCGTCGGCGTCTCGGGCGGGCGCGATTCGGTCGTGCTGCTGCATTGGCTCATCCACCACGGCTACCGGCGGCTGATCGTTTGCCATCTCGATCATCAACTGCGCGACGCCGCGTCCAAAGGCGACGCGCGATTCGTTAGGCGCTTGACAGAAAAGTGGGAGCTCCCCTGCGAGATCGAAAGCGCGAATGTCAGGGTCGCCCAAGGCTCGGCGGAGACGGCGGGCCGGGCAGCGCGCCTGGAATTTTTCACCCGGGTCGCCCGGCGCCGCCGCTGTCACACGATCTTCCTCGGGCAGCACGCGGATGATCAGGTGGAGACGTTTTTACTCCAGTTATTTCGCGGCGCCGGCGGGCGTGGGCTCGGCGGAATGCGGGAAATCTCCGAGGTTGGCGCACTAAAAATCGTGCGCCCGCTCCTCGGCGTCTGGCGCGCGGAGATCGATGCCTATGTCGCCGCGCATCGGCTCAAATTCCGCGAAGATGCGACGAACGCGGATCTCGGTCCGCGCCGAAACCGGGTTCGTCGCCAGATCATTCCCGAGTTGGAAGCGCAGTTCGGGAAAAACCTGCGGCGCAACCTTTGGCGCACCGCCAGCGTCCTCGCGGCGGAGGATTCTTTCCTGGAAACGCTCGTTCCTGAAGAGCCAGAGCTGCGGGTGAAAACTGTGCGGGCGCTTCCCCTGGTCCTGCAGCGCCGCCTCATTTTGCGCTGGCTCCGCGCGCACGATGTCGCCGATGTTGGCTTCGATTTGATCGAGAACATTCGAGCTCTGGCCGCTCCGAGCGCAAAGAGCGCCCGCACCAACTTACCCCGCGATCGCTTCGTTAGGCGCCGAGCGGGGACGTTGTTTTTCGAATAGCGCTCGCCCCACCGTCATCCCGAGCGGAGCGCAGCGGAGCCGAGGGATCCCGCCGGGTTTCCTTAAAGATCTCGCTCGGACGCTTCACGGCAACGCCACGGGATCCCTCGACTGCGCTCCGCTTCGCTCGGGATGACGGGAATTTGGACGCACTTCTTGAGTTGGCTTTTAATCGGCCTTGTCAAAAGCTTTCCGGGTTTGCGCGTCCCCGCGACTTCGCTCAGGATGACCGCTTCATGGCTGCTCCTGTTCGCGTTCGTTTCGCTCCTTCGCCCACCGTTTTTCTCCACATTGGCGGGGCGCGAACCGCGCTGTTTAACTGGCTCTTCGCGCAACACCAAGGCGGCGTTTTAGTGCTTCGGGTCGAGGACACGGACGCGGCGCGCAACACCGAGGAAGCAGCCGCCGCGATCTACGACGGCTTGCGCTGGCTCGGCCTGGAGTGGGACGAAGGTCCGCAGGTCGGTGGCGATTTCGGGCCCTATTTTCAGAGCGAGCGGAACGACATTTACGAGAAGCATCTGCGGCAACTCGAAGCCGGCGGGCACCTCTACGACGACAACGGCGCGATCCGTTTCCGCGCGCCGCGCGAGCACGTGATCCTCGACGACGTCGTCTGCGGTCGGATCGATTTCGACCTCACGAATCCGGAAACGCACCCGGACATGACGCTCCGCCGTCCGGATGGCTCGTGGATTTTCCACTTCGTGAATGTGGTCGACGACATCGAGATGAAAATCAGCCACGTCATCCGCGGCGAGGATCATCTTTCGAATACGCCCAAGCACATCGAGCTCTACCGCGCGCTCGGCGCGGAGCCGCCGCGCTTCGCGTACATCCCGCTCATCCTCAACATCCACGGCTCGAAGATGAGCAAGCGCGACGCCGGCCCGAGCGTGAGCACTTATCTCACGGAGGGATTTCTGCCCGAAGCGGTGCGCAACTATCTCTGTCTCCTCGGCTGGTCGCCGAAGGACAACCGCGAGAAAATCGCGATCGACGAAGTCGTTAGGCTCTTCGAGCTGGAGAAGATCAACCGGAAGAGCGCGCACTTCGATTTGGAGGAATGCGCCTGGCTCAATGGCGAATATCTGCGCGAGCTACCGGAGGAACGTTTCCGCGCGCTCGGCCAAATTGCGCTCGCAAGTTCCGGTATCGATACCTCTAAGTTTCCCGAGGATTACGTTCGCGCTGCGCTCGATACCTGCCGTGGAAAAGTGAAACTCTTCAGCGAGCTACCAGCGTATTGCGGTTTCTATTTCACCGAAGAGATCGCCTACCAACCGGAAGGCGTGGCGAAGCATTTCACCGCCGAGAACAAGCCGCGCTTGCAGGCGTTGCGCGATGCATTCGCGGAGATGGAAATGTTCGACGCCGCCTCGCTCGAAGCCGTCCTCAAAGCCACCGCCACACAACTCGGTCTCAAGGCCCGCGACCTGGTGCATCCGCTCCGGTTGGCCGTCACCGGCAGCAACTCCGGCCCGAGCCTCTATCACCTGCTCGAGATTCTCGGGAAACGAAAAGTGCTCTCGCGGACCGATCAGGCAGTGGGTATAATTCCCGCATGAAAGCAGGCCCTAAAAAAAGCATGCGCGTGTTGGGAGGAAGAAACCTGCCGCCGGCGCGTGAGCGCTTCGATCGCCTGCAAAGGATCGCGCAACTTCTCGCGGGCGGGACGCGGGAGCCTCGTGGAGTTTATCGGTTCCAGAGTTGGGAAGAATTCAACGAATGGAAGATGCGCTACCAAATCCAGGCCGCACCCCCAATACCGCCGACCTCATAGCGCTCTGCCGCGCCTTGAACGAGGAGCAGGCGCGCTACGTCGTCATCGGCGGCTTCGCGATCAACTACCACGGTTACATCCGGGCGACGGAGGACATCGACATCCTCGTCGCCGCTGACTTGGAGAATCAAGCGCGGACAAAAAAGGCGCTGGAGGTGCTGCCCGACAAGGCGATTCGTGAGCTGGGAGAAGAGGATTTCCGCGACTACATCGTCGTGCGCGTCGCGGACGAAATTCTCGTTGATATCATGACGGCAGCCTGCGGCGTGGCCTATGAGGAAGCCCGGGCGGGAATCGAATGGGCGAATTTCGATGGGGTGAAGATCCCGTTCGCCACGCCAGAACTCTTGCTCCGGCTCAAACAAACCGTCCGGGAAAGCGACGTGGCGGACCGAATTTTTCTGCATCGGCATATCGCCGAAAGGAAAACTAAGCCTTCCTGACTTCCTTCGCCCAGGTGTCGCGCAGGGTGATGGTGCGGTTGAAAATCAATTCGTTAGGCCGGGAGTCGGGGTCGAGGGCAAAGTAGGCGAGGCGCTCGAACTGGTAGCGCAGCTCCGGCCGCGCTTCGCCTAACGACGGCTCACATTTCGCGGTCACTACCTCGAGCGACTGCGGATTGATCAACGACGTGAAGTCGCCGTCCACGTCCGGTTCCGGAACGGTGAAGAGCCGGTCGTAGAGCCGCACTTTCGCGTCGAGCGCGTGTGCCGCGCTGACCCAATGGATCGTGCCCTTGACCTTGCGCTTCGAGTTCGGGCCGCCGGATTTACTCTCGAGATCGGCGGTGCAGCGCAGCTCCACAACCTTGCCGTCTGCGTCCTTCACTACTTCCTCGCACTTGATGATGTAGCCGTACTTCAGGCGCACTTCGCCGCCCGGCTTGAGCCGGAAATATTTCGGGACCGGCGTCTCCATGAAGTCCCCCTGCTCGATGTAAAGCGCGCGACTGAAAGGCACCTTGCGTGTTCCCGCACTCGGATCTTCCGGGTTGTTCGTGGCGTCGAGTTCTTCGGTTTGGCCTTCGGGGTAGTTCGTTAGGGTAATCTTGAGCGGATGCAGGACCGCGAGCCGTCGGAGCGCGGTCTGATTAAACTCCGCGCGGATCGCGTGCTCGAGCGCGTCGACTTCGGTGAGCGACGGATATTTCGTGATCCCGATGTGATAGGAAAACGCCCGGAGCACGCTGGCGGTCACGCCGCGCCGGCGCATACCCGAGATGGTCGGGAGCCGCGGATCGTCCCAGCCTTGCACGAAGCCGCCGTCGACGAGCTGCTTCAATTTCCGCTTACTCATCACTGTGTAGGTGAGGTTGAGACGCGCGAACTCGATCTGGCGCGGAAGCTCGTTAGGCAAGTTTAGTGCTGCAAGAATCCATTCGTAGAGCGGGCGATGGACTTCGAACTCGAGCGTGCAAAGCGAATGCGTGATTCCCTCGAGATAATCGCTCAGGCAATGCGCGAAATCGTAGAGCGGATAGATGCACCAGGCG
>JBPCRH010000095.1:0-11823 GCA_050997075.1 Chthoniobacterales bacterium | reverse complement strand
GAGGCCGGTAGCCATCAACGCCGCGTAAACGAAAGCGGCATTTTCCTTGGTCAAAACGAGCACGAACAAACTCGTGCCATACGCTGCCAACCACCCCCGCGAGCGCGGCGCATCCCGACATTCCCAGAAAAACCAGGCCGTCAGCACGGCCGCCCAGGCAAAATAACCGTCAATCAACGCCCGCTGAGCGAGCGCAATCTGGAGCGGAGCGACCGCCATCAAAGCCGTGAGCACGAGCATGCGAGCTGTCCCGCCATGGCGATATCCGATCGCGGCTGTTGCGAGCAGAAGCAGCAAACTCCCAAGAGCGGAAATGAGCCGCAAAGCCGGCAAAGGTTCGAGATGAAAAACGTTCGCGGCCCAGACCGCAGGCGCGAGAAATCCGATCCGCGTCGCTGGCACGCCAGCCTTCGCCTCACCGTATTGCCGCGCCACATAAGCCTGCACCACCGCGTCGTAATTCCAGAAGCCCACTTTCTGGGTCTGCTTCACGAAAATCGCATAACTCCCCTCATCCTGACCGAGTCCCGCATAGCCGGCCGAAGGATAGAGCCGCAGGAAAATGCCCGCCCCGAGCAGTGCCATCATCGTTAGGATTACCAGGGCGCGGCGACGACTCAGAGGTAGACTCAGCCCGCGCGCTTCCGCTAAGGGAAGTGCGGAGAGACTGGCTTCAACGGGAAGGGCCACGCCTCCTCCTGCTGCAATTCTTGTGCTAGCGCGCACGCAAAAGTCATTGTTCTTGTGGCCCGCTCGCTGCTTGGAAGAAGCACCGTTCCCAGACGGTCTCTCGCATGATGTCTTCTTTCGCTACGCCCCGCCGGATCCTTTTGACCATCGGCGGCTTTGCCACCGGGGGAGCCGGCTTCGCCGTCTGGCTGAGTGGGACTTTTGCCGGCTTTCCCGACCCGCGGAGCGGTTATAATGCCTTCTACGTCGTCTTCGCCCACAACGAAGTGTTCGGTCTTTCGTTACTCGCACTCTTCAGTTTCGCCGCCGCGCTTTTCTGTTTTCGGGAGCATGCGCCCGAGGAGGAAATAACTTCCTCAAGCACCAAACCCACGCGAAAAAGCATGCTCGTCGCGCTCATCGCCGCAGTCGTTTTCGCGATCGCGGGGCTTGGTACGGAGTGGGTCTGTCACAACTACGCGCTGAGCGCGGATGAATTCATGGCCGACTTCCAAGCGCAGATTTTTCTGCGTGGCGAAGTGACCGCGAAGGTGCCGTCACACTGGCTTCCGGCCCTGCGCGTCCTCAAGCCAACCTACGTCGACTACCTGCCGCAGACGCAGTCGTGGAAGGCAACCTACCTGCCCGTTTACGCCGCGCTGCGCGCCGTTTTCCAGAGCGTATATCTCCAGGCTTTCCTCAATCCTTTCCTCGCCGCGCTCACCATTTTTGCCCTCTACGGCACCGCGCGCAACATCTGGCCTAACGAGCGCCGCAGCGCCTTCGCCGCCGTCCTCCTCCTCGCCGCTTCCGCGCAGTTTCTGGTCATGGCCATGACCTCCTACGCGATGCCCGCGCATCTCGCGCTAAACACGATTTGGCTCTGGCTCTACTCGCGCCCGGACCGGAAACGTTTCTACCTCGCGCCGGTCGTCGGGGTACTCGCGATCGGGTTGCACCAGCCGATCGTACACGCACTTTTCGCGGCGCCGTTTCTCTTCCGGTTCGTCTGGGAGCGGAAATGGCGCGCCGCCTCGGTTTTCGCACTCCTTTACTCGTTAGGCTGCGCCGGCTGGTTTGCCTGGCGCGCGCATTACGCGCCGCCGGATGCCGGCGAGACGCAGTCATTCTTCCGGCTCCTTAATCCGAAGATGCTCGTGATTCAGCCGATGGATCTGCTGCTCGTGCTCGGCTGGAGTTGTCTCGCGACTCCCCTGCTCGCGGTGCTCGGTTTGCGCGGCATTTTACGCGAACGGCCGATCGTGCGGGACGCGGCGCTAAGCTGTCTGCTCACCTTCAGCTTTTACTTTTTTTTCCTCTACAACCAGGGCCACGGCTGGGGCTACCGCTATTTTCACGGAACCCTTTCCTGCTTCATCATCGTCGCGGTCGCGGGCTGGAATTCGTTAGGCAAAGAGATGGGTTGGCGCGCTGCCGGACGTTTTCTCGGCGCAGGCGTGGCCGCTTCGCTCCTGCTCGCGCTCCCTCTCCGCTGTTTCGAGGCGGAGAGTATCATCCGGCCATTCGCGCGCGCTTCGGCAGCGATTCACTTGATGCCGGTGCAGGTCGTAGGGGTAAATCTCCTCGGCACCTGGTATGCCGCGGATTTGGTGCGCAACGATCCTTACCTCGAAAATACTCCGCTCGTGGCGACTGTGATCCCCGGCCGGCTGACGGAACGCGAGGTGCGCACGCTCCAGAGCGCAGGGAAAGCGCGAGTGTTGACGAAGGAACAACTCGGCCGCTACGGCCTCGCGAACGTCCGGGGCGCCGGCTATTCCGACGATCCATTTCACCTCGGCGAAGGTCCTTAAAATGGCGCGGCGCTTGCTCTTAAAGCAGGCGCTTTTCCCACATGTATTCGACCGACACTCTCCCGCCGTTCGCTGATCAAGCATCCGTGCTTCACCCCGTGGGCCGGATTGCGCATTCCCTGAAAAAGACGCTGCGCACGCTCGTCGGCGTGCCGGCTTATGAGACCCTCGCCCGCTGGCGGCCGCGCCGGAGCGAGACCTCGCGGCATCGCCCGCTGCTCGCCCCTATTGCACCGGCTATGGACTCGACATCGGCTTCGGCGGCGACGCGATTCATCACACCGCGATCCGGATGGATCTGCCGTCGCCCTACACCAGACTCGGGCGCGCGCCGGTGCAGCTCGGCGGCGATTGCCGCGATCTTGTCTGGTGGCGCGAGGGTGCGCTCGATTTCGTTTATTCCTCGCATGTGCTCGAGGATTTTTCGGAGCCGGAGACGGTGCCGATCCTGCGGGAATGGACGCGCGTGCTCAAACCGGGCGGGCACCTCGTGCTGCTCCTGCCCGATCAACAGCGTTACCTCGCGCATTGCCGCCGCGTCGGTGACGTGGACGCGGATGGCGTGGTCGGGAACGCGCATCATTCGATCGCTCATTTTTCGCTCGCTTATGTCGACGCCGCCGCGGCGGAACTCGGGAACCTGCGCCGGCTTGCCGCCCATCCGTCGCTCGGGCCTTATTCCTTTGCGGTCGTCTACGAGAAACTCGCCTGACGCCTAACGATGGCGACCACCGGCCTCGATCGACACGGGCGCGAGCTCTTCTGGAATCACCTCTGGGAGTCGCTCAACGCCGCGGCCAAGACTCTTCTCTTCGCCGTGCTCACGCCGCTCATGCTTGCGGCCTGGGGAACGGATCGCTTCGGTCTCTTCGCGGTCGCGAATTCCTGCATCGGGCTGATGGTTTTCTTCGACGGTGGCCTGCGTACCCTGACCCGCGTCGGGCTGAGCGATCGGAAACTTTCGGAGCCGGCGAAGTTCGCGCTGCATGCGCGGAATGTGGGGGCATTCGTCCTCGCGGCGGCGGTTGGCCTAACGATAATTTTTACGCTCGCGGCAACCGGCCACTGGTCGACCTGGCTGCATCTTCCCGCAGGCGGCGACCTTCTCATTGCCGTCGCTTCGCTACTCGCGGCGATCACCTGGCTCCTGCAACTTCTGCTCGAGCGAATCGCGGCGACCGAGCAGCAGCTCTCCAAAATCAAAGCGACGCTCTTCGCTGGCAACGTCCTCGGATTTCTCTGCCTCGGCAGCTGCCTCAGGCTCGGAGTCGGTGTCGTCCCCGCCACGTTCGCTTACTTCGCGGCGCTCGCTTTGCCCCTGCTTTTTCTCCTGCCGTCGGCGCAGGTTTTTTCACGGCCGTTTCTTGTTGCACTCGTTAGGCTGCGACCGCGCGAGCTGCTCGCGGCTTTTCAACCGGGCGCCTGGATTAACGTCATCACTGGTTCGTGGCTTCTGCAGAGTTACGGTCTCGTTTTCCTGATCGCCTGGGTCAGCAGTCCCGCCGAGGCCGGTAAATTTTTTCTTTTCCTGAAACTCTCCGAGTTCCTCAGCGTGCTCGGTGCCAGCGCGAGCGAACCGACCGTCGCCGCGCTCGCCGGTTCGCGGTCGCTGGAGGAAAAACGCCAACGTCTCGCGACCGGTTACCGCAGCGCGGTGGCGCTTTGCCTCGCGGGCGCGGCGGGCTACGCGTTTTTCTGCGGCGATCTTTTCCGGGTTTGGCTCGGCCTTTCGGTCCACCCTTCGCTCGGGCTGCTCATCGGGCTCGCCGGTGCGGCCACCGCCTTTGGCCGAATGATCACCGCTGCCTGTCTCGGGCTGAACCGTCCGCGCCCAGCGGCGCTCGGTGCTTTGGTCGGCGCGCTGCTGATGGTTGCAGCAGTAATTTTCGGATATCGCGCCGGCGGAGCGGCCCTTGTGCTCGGGTTCGCGGTCCTGGCCGGACTTTTCTTCGCGCCGGCCGGGTTGGTGGTGAGCCGGGATCTTGGCACTACTTTCAGTCGCCTGTGGCTGGAGCCGATCCTGCGCTTTGCGCCATCGTTAGGCGTGATCATTCTCGTCTGCGCGCTCGCCGCGCGCTGGCATCACCCGCTTGCGACACTCGCAGCCGTCGGCGTCTCCGGGTTGATCGCGGTGCGACATCTTTTTCCCCGCCCTGCTCCGGTCTACGACACGCGCTCGCAAAGCAGCGCGTTCGTGATGCGAGCGCTCGATCAATTTTCACCTTCGCGACCGACGAGGTCTTTCGCTTGGAGCGGCCCGCTGGTCATCTCTTCCGTCGCGGGCTTGGGCGATCTTTTCATTCACCTGCCGTTGATCGCCGGGATCGTCGCGGAAGCGCGGCGGCGACAACTGCCCGTGCGCGTCGCCATGCGACCGGCGCATCTCGCGATCGGACGGGCTTGTGGCTGGGACGTGATTCCCTTCGACAACGCGCTCGAGGATTTCTTTAAAAATCCCGCAAGCCTGCGGCCCTTCGCGCTCTGGCGAAGAGTCCGCGCTCTCCGCGCGCAAAGGGCGGCGTGTTGGATCGATCTCACCGGCAACGCGATCAGCGCGCTCGCGATCAAACTCGCCGGCGCCCGCCGCATCGCCGCGCGCACCACGCGCGGTGGGCGGAAGTTAATCGATCATCCGCTCCCGCATGAGATCGGCGAAAACGAATACGCGAACGTCGACCGCGTCGCGGCATATCTCGGCTGCCGGCCGGACTACGGGATTTTCTCGCGCCTCGCGGACGAGCCTGTGCCGGGCTTGGAGGAAACGGTGGTGCTTTGCCTAACGACCATCTGTCGCTGGCGCAATTGGCCGCTGCAAAACTTCCTCGCGCTCGTCGATCGTTTTTTCGAGACGCCATTCGTCGTCACCGGTCTGCGCCGCGAAGTCGCGCCGGAGGAACTTGCGGTGCTCGAGACGATCCTCGCCCGGCCGAATGTGACCTCGCGGCTCGACGGTCTTGCGCTCTCCGATTTGATCCGGCTCATCGCCCACGCGCGCGCGGTCATCACGAATGACACGAGCACCGCGCATCTCGCGAATGGCTTCGGAATACCGGGCGCGATTCTTTTCGGGCCGGCCAGTCCGGATAAATTCGGAGCCAACCTGAGCATGCGAAACTTTGTCGATCGCAGCTGCCCGCTCCATCCCTGTGTGCAGTGGAGCTGCGGAAATCAGGCGAACTGGTGCATGCGCAAAATCAGCGCCCGCGAAGTGGGCGACCACCTCGCGCAGGTGCTCGCGAATTCCTACGCGGCCGCGGTAAAGGTCGCCTGAGGGAGGTCGAGCATCGGCCGGAGCAGGTCGAGCCATTGCTCGAGATGCTGAGCGAACGGCGCGCGTTTCGCGTGCTCGAGTTCGCGCTCCATTACGCCGGCGAAACCGGTGCAGACGAGCTCACGCCGAGCGGCGAGTGAGTTCCAGATTTTCGAGGGGAAAATAGCCTGCGTGATCCGTGGGTTGGCCGCGACCAGGTGCAATTCGTGGCGCAGCAAATCCTGGCGCAAAATCTCCGGGTTGTTCTCCAGCGGCACCGGCCGCAACCATGATGGCAGGTAATTCACGCCTCGACCGTCGGAGCGCATCGTGATGCGATAGCCGCGAGCGCGCAGATTCTCGCAGGCGGCGACGAGCAGATCGATGTCGTGACCGAAGCCGAGGTTGCCGGAATAGATCGCGGTCCGCGGCTCGGGTTTCACCACTTCGTCGAAAGTGAGCGTCGGCCAGTTGCGGATCACGACTGCGTTCGCTTCCGGGCCGCCGAGATTCGCGCCGATCTTGACGACCTGATCCCATTGCGCGAGGCGACTGTCCCAATAACCGCGAAACATTTTCCGCAACGGCGCCGGGTATTCGCGCAATCCCCTCACGAGCTCCGGGTAGTAATCCTGGAGCCAATAAATCGCGCGCGCGCCGCGCCGCTGGATCGCGGGCGCAAGCGTGACCGTGTTCGGCGGCGCACTTGTGACGATGACCACATCATCGCGCCTAACGAATCGCGCGATATCATCGCGAAAGGCGCGCGTGACCGTGCGGTATTCCGAAAACGTCTCGCGCAGATTCCCACGCCGTCCGGTGCGATGATCGAGATGCACGATCTGCTCGATTGGCCGCGAACGTTCCAAAGCACGGTAACCACCCTGCCCGCCGACGAGCCGGACCTCGGCGCCTTCCTGCTCGAGCCGCGCGGCGAGATGCTCGGCGTAGAGCCCGGTTGGAGCGGCATCTGGCCAGATGTATTGCGTGAGGAGATGGACGGTCGCCATGCCGGCCAATCCCTCAGCCCGCGAGTGCGCGCGAGAAGTTTGCGGCCGGGCGTTCCACTGCCGGCGCGCCGAATTTGCGGAGCTGAATGTGATACGCCTCGCGGTGATGCCGGAGGTTCGACTCGAGGAGCAAACCGACGAGGCCGATGATGATCGAGAGCGTGACCAGACTCGCCGCGAGCACCGCCAGGGGCAGGCGATTGACCAGGCCGGTCATGAGATATTCGGTGATCGGGATGGAGCCGGTGGCGAGTCCGAGCAGGGCAGACCCTGCAGCGATGTGCCCGAAAAAAGTGAGCGGCCGGTAATCACGAAAGAGCACGACGAGGAGCCGGAGAATGCGCAGACCATCGCGGACGGTTTTGAGTTTAGAATCGGAACCCTCTGCGCGACTGCGGAACGGCACTGGGATTTCAGTTTGCGCGAAACCTTTATCGACCGCCTGGATGGTGAGCTCGATCTCGAGCTCAAAACCGCGTGAAAGGACTGGCACGTGTTTATAAAAACGACGCGAAAAGAGGCGTACCCCGGAGAAAAGATCGAGCGGCTTGAAGCGAAAAACGGAGTTCAGCACCCCCGCGAAAATCGACATGCCCATCTGATGCATCGGGCGAAAAACCTGCGCGGCTTTTTGCGCGCTGCGAATGCCGGTGATCATGTCGACCGGCTCCCGCAAAAATTGTTCAAAGAGGAGCCGACCGCCCTCCGCGGGGTAACTGCCATCGCCGTCGACCATGAGAATGAGATCGGTGTCGATCGCAGCGAGGGCGCTCGCTACTGCCGTGGCCTTGCCCCGGCGACGTTCGGTCATGACGGCAGCTCCCGCTGCGCGCGCGGCTTCGGCGGTGTCATCCTCGGAGCCGTTGTCGACCACGAGGATGCTGGCGTGCGGAAATGCGGCGGCGTATTCGCGGACGACGCCGGCCACGCCGCGAACTTCGTTGAGGCAGGGAATGAGAATGGTGAGGCTGGGCGTGATCATGCAAGCGGACGCGCGGTCCCTCTTGAGGAACCATTTTTCGTGCCGCGGGTGGGTGGAATACTAGTTGCTCTAACAGGGGATCGAGGCCTGCGCCTCCCTCACATATGCTTCTCCTGAGTAAACCTGTTTCGACGGTCGCCACCAAGCCTCCTGCGCTCCCCCCGCGACGCTTCGCCCGCGCCCACAAGGGTGTCCTGGCCGTTCTCGCTCTGGTTCTCCTGGTCGGATGTTTTCTGCGGCTCCCGCCTTACATCTTCATTCCCTCCAGACCGGCCCTGCATTGGCTGGCCCCGTTCCATCCCACGCCGATGTTCGAGACTTTCGGGATCGACGAACGACTCTACGGCGGCTACGTCGGCATTCTTATCCTGCAGGGGCCGCTCACTTATCCGGCGATGGCGCAGCACTACGTGGAGCAACAGAGTGCCCTGACCTCTGCGATCCTCCCGCCGACGCGCTTCTTCTACATCGCGGCTGCTTACACCTGGCACCTCGTCTGGGGCACGGGACCGCTGACTTCTCTGAACGCGATCTCCAGTCTTTTCAGCATGCTTCTTCTCCTACTGAGCACGCTCTTTGCCTGGCGACTCGGCGGGCGGGGCATGGCGGTCGGAGTCGCGGCGTTGATGGCTTTCGCGCCGACGCAGATTCACATGTCGCAACATGCTCTCATCGATGGAGTCTTTGCTTTTTGGGCGACGGTTTCCATCTGGTTACTCTGGGAAAATCTGCGACGTCCCCATCATTGGCCGACGGTGGCGGCTTATGGCGGCGCACTCGCCGTCATGGTCCTGACGAAAGAGAACGCGATGTTTGCCTTCATCGGGATTCTCTTCCTCCTGGCGGCGAATCATTGGCTCCGCTTTGGCCGGCTTACCCGCGGTCTCTGTGTCGCCACCCTCCTGGGGCCGCTCCTGGGAGTTATCGTTCTCGTCCTGCTCTGTGGCGGACCTGGCACCATGATTGAAATTTATCGATTACTCGTGAGCAAAGCTTCCGTCACCGCCTACGCCATCCAAACCGGCGATGGCCCCTGGTATCGCTATCTGGTGGATCTTTTGGTCGTCAGTCCGCTCATCCTGCTGCTCGCGATCGGCGCAATCTTTCGCCTGCGCGCCACCGATCGGGCTGGGCTCTATCTTTTCGTCTTCGTAGCGGCGAGCTTCCTCGTCATGAGCAATGTTCGCTACGGCATGAACCTGCGCTATACCAACATGTGGGACTTTCCCCTCAGTTACCTCGCTCTTTCCTGTCTTTGGCAAATCGTCCCGCGAGGACGGAGACAGCTGCTTTGGGTGAGTCTGTGCCTGGTCTTGCTTTGCACTTTCGAGCTGCGGCAATACCAGATTTTCTTCGTCCAGCACGATCTTTACGAGCTGGTCCCGGAAGGACTGCTGCGCGCGGTTAATATCCTGAAGTAACCGCCGCGAACGCGCGCTCGAGTTCCGCCGTGCTTTCGATCGTCTCGCTGAGGAGGTGATGCACCGCCGGCCGCGCCTGCGCCCGGATAAAGATCTGGTAGGAAAAGAGACCGCGGCTGAGACGGATGAGCCCGGCGTTCAGCTTCACGAGGAAGCGCGAGAAAAAATTGTCGCCGAGCGCTTTCGGGAAGGGCGCGGGGATCCCGCGGAGCTCGATGATCTGGTAATCGGATTGCCGGAGCAATTCGCGCAACGAGCGGAACGTAAAGAGCCGCGTGTGGGTCGCATCGAGGATGCCTTTCTTACCGTAATTGAATTGCCCGCAAAGCAGCATCAACCGGGTGGCGAAAAAGCCGATGTTGGCCGTGGTCAGGATGAGCTCCGGGCGCTTCCGGCCGGTCGCGAAACGCAATTCTTCCATGAACTCTTCCGGCGCTTTCAGGTGTTCGATGATGTCGAGCATGAGGATCTGATCGAACTGCGAGACGTCGACGGGAAATTCCCTGCGATCAAGATCCCAGCGGATGAACTCGACGCCTTCCGGTCCCGCGCCCGGCGCCGGCACGTAACGATCCATCCCGGTGACGCGACAACCTTTCCGCGCTACTTCCTCCGCCACGAGGCCGCGGCCGCAACCGACGTCGAGGACATGACCGCCGGGCCGCGCGGCGCGAAGCGCGAGAGTGTGTGACGATTCGAACCCGAGCTTCAGGTCGTAGGTCTCCTCCGGCGGATCGACGTCGAACTTGCGATCAAAAAACAAATTCATCTGCTGCAAACGCACGCGCAGCATCGTCAGGGCAATCGCCCCAGCGTACTTGAGGCCATTCACGTGACAGATTTCATCGCCGTAGTAGGTCGGGATTGGGAGTTCGACGATCCGGAGTTTTTTCAGGACGAACTGGATGATGATCTCGGTGTCGAAATGGAAATCGTGAGTGTTTTTCTCGAACGGCACCTGAGCCAGCGCCCGGGTCGAGTAAATCCGGTAACCGGAATGGAACTCGGAGAGTTCCGTCCCGAGCATGCGATTCTGGAAGCCGGTCAGGACTTGGTTGCCGAGCCATTTGTAGAGCGGCATGCCGCCGGCGCGCGCCGCCTGTTTCTCGATCATGCGCGAACCGAAGACGGCGTCGGCTTCATCCGCGATGAGCGGCGCGAGGAGGGCGGGGAGTTTTTCCGGCACATACTGGCCGTCGCCGTGGAGGAGCGCGACGAGGTCGAAATTGTTCTCGATTGCGTAGCGGTAGCCGAGTTTCTGGTGGCCGCCGTAGCCCTGGTTTTCCGGGGTGCGCAGGATGGTGATTTTAAAATTGGAATGGGTCTGCTGATAACGCTGACCCTTGCGGAAAGTGTCGTCCTGCGAGGAATCGTCGATGATCAATACTTCTACGCCGGGTTGCTGGAGCGAGGCCGGGATGCGGCTGAGTACTTTCTCGATCGTCGTCTCGGCGTTGTAGGCGACGATGAAAATGAGTAGGCGTTTCCCGGCCAGATCGATCGGATCCGGCACCAGGGCTTGGTCGCGGGCTGCGCAGCGCATGGCTCCTGCAGAGCTAGAATTGCGCCAGTCGGGCGCAGACTGAGGGCAGATTCGGACGCGGCGTTTTTCGCTGCAAAACGAGAGACGTGCCGACCTTGCCGCACCGCATGAAATCGCGCTGGACGACCGCGTTCGGCGCGTCTGAGCCTGATTCAGAACCAGCCAATCCGCCGTCGCGGTATCCGCCGCCAAGCGGGAACCCTAGGCGGTTGACCGATTTGGGTTGTTAGATCACCGGGAGGAGCAGCATCGCCAGACCGAGCCCTTTGAAGGAGCGACGCAACGAGGGGACGCGCAACGCGATGAAGGACGAAGCCGTGCGACTTGATCCGGCGAGCGCGACAGGGGCAAAATGAAGGCAGTCTTCGCTTGTGGTTAAGGGCTGCCGCGCGCGCGAGTGAGCGTAATCCATGCCAGCAGGAGGCCGAACCTCCGGAGACTCGATCGGGGCCGCAATCCGTTCGGCCCGGGCGGAATTAACCGCCGTTCTTACCGTGCGCCTTCGTTTTACCCAAAACCGCGTTAGCGGTCGCGAGCATCGCCGCGTCGTCGTTATCGCCGAGATCGCGGAGCGCTTCCTTGATCTTGCGGAGCGAACGCCGAACGAAAAGATCCGCGGCGATATGCTCGGTGGTGGCGCCGTGGCCGTTGCGCCCAGAAGTGCCGAGCTCGGAATCCCAGCGGCTCAGGACACAGGTGGTCGCGAAAAGCTCCATCGCGGCGTTCGCGATCCGCTCTTGGATGAGCTGCATGTCCATGACCGGTTCGCGATAGGTGATCAGCGCCTTGTTCACGGCGAAATTAAAACGCCAGACGAGCCGCCCGAGCTGGCTCGCATACGAGCGCAACGAGTCGTGGCGCACCGGCACTTCCGGCACTTTTACCGCCGCACTCAGGCGCTTGATTCCCGCGCCCCAGGCCTTGCCGCGTTCTGCGCGCCACGGCTTCAAAACGGTGTCGAGAATTTCCTTGAACTCCATCCCCGGCCCGCGCATCCCGACAAGCGCGATGAAGGAGGTGAGCACTTCGTTGCTCCCCTCGCCGATCTGGTTGATCCGCGCGTCACGCAGCATCCGGCCGAGCGGTGAATCGTCAAAGTAAGCGGCGCCGCCGTGGATCTGGAAGCAATCGTTG
>JBPCRH010000466.1:0-3006 GCA_050997075.1 Chthoniobacterales bacterium | reverse complement strand
CCTGTAGACGCCTCCCACTGGGAGGCGCGGGTGGGCGCGCGGTTTCTTTTTCGGTTGATCTACAGCGGAGGTGGCGCGCACCCCTGCGCTTCGCAGAGCGAAGCTACAAGCGTCCGCTCTCGCGGAGCAAGCCGCGGGTGAGATGCAGCTGCGGTTTCAAAGCGCGGCCGCCGCCCAATTTCGCCACCGTCGTCTGCAACCGGCGTGTCCAGTTGGAGTTCGCAGAGGTGCCGGGAACGTTGAAGCGATCTTTGCGGCTGAGCAGGTCGGTGATCATGACGATCGCGATCCAGGATTCGCTCCGGAAAAGCGCCTCGAAAATCGCGGGATAAAACTCGCGAAGATAATCGGTCGTGTCGTGAGGCTGAGGCAGGTTGGCGAATGTCGCCATCTTGTTCAGTTCCTGGCGTGACTGGCCCGCGGTCTCGGAGTTTTCCCCAAACGCCTCTTCCCAGAGGGCGCGCACCGGCTTGTGATCGTGGGTCGCAAACGTGGCGACCGAGAGACGCTGGTAGTCGCTGCCGGGGACGGTGCGCTCTTCCCCGTCGTTTTCCCATTGCGGGATCTTGAAACCGGCGATGCCTAACGAGTGCAGATTCGGCCGGACATAATCGGGCACGGTCCCAAGGTCTTCGCCGACGACCCACGCGGCGCCCGCCTCCTCGAGGACCACCCGCAGGTAATCCTCGCCGTCGCGCCGGTTCTGCTCGGAATTTTCTTTCGGGGCATCGTCGCGCGGGGCGAACTGCGGAGCGCGCCCGTCGGTCGCGGCGAGCATTTCGTCCCAGGAAAGCGGAAGGATTTCGGGATTGCGCTCGGGGCGCCAGGGGAAGGCGTAGATGCGGTAGAACCCGAGGATGTGGTCGATCCGGAAGACGTGGAAAATTTCCTTCACCCCGCGAATGCGCTGGCGCCACCAGGAGAAGCCTCCCGTGCGCATCTGGCCCCAGTCGTAGAGCGGGATGCCCCAGTTTTGACCCCATTTCTGGGTGAACTCGTCGTCCTTGAAATAGGGCTCGGGCGGCGCGCCTCCGGACCAGTCGAGCGCGAAACTCTCAGGCTGCGCGAAGACGTCAGCGCTGTAGTAGCTGACCCCAAACGGGATGTCGCCCATGAGCGCGACGCCGTGTTCCGAGGCGAATAACTTCACGGCCTGCCATTGGTCGTGCGCGAGCCATTGGGCGTAGCGGAAAAACTGCCGGCGCTCGTCGATTGGGGCGCGCTCGTCTTCGCCTAACGAGTCCAGCCACGACCGCGCCGCGGCGAGGTTGTTTTGCGGCCATTCGTCCCACATTTCGCGCTCGCCGTGGAGCTCCATGAGGACGCGGAAAAGCGTATAGTCATCGAGCCAGTTGCGCTCGTGGGCGCAAAATTCCACGAAGCTTTCGTTCGGCGCGCGCTGGCTGAATTCCGCGAAGGCGCGCTCGAGCAGTTTCTTTTTTAACGGCTTCACGATGTCGTAATGGACGCCGCCGCGGCGCAAGGCCGCGAGGTCGATCCCGGCGGTGACTTCGGCGAAAATCTCCGGGGACAAATCCTCCGGCGAACCGGGCGCGAGATGGAGCGTCGTCGGATCGATCGCGCGCGAGCTGATCGCGTTGTAGGCGCTGTGGTCACCGCCGGTTTCGTTGATCGGCAACAGTTGGATGAGCCGGAAACCGAGGGCGCGCGCCCACTCGATGAATTGCCGGAGCGCCTCGACATCGCCGATGCCGAGATCGTCCTCGGTGCGGAGGGCGAAGAGCGGGGCGAGGACCCCGGCGATCTTTTCGTTAGGCGAGAGGGTCATGAGGAAAATGACGAATGACCTAATGACGAAAAGTCCCGCTTCGACAATTTTGCTTCGTCATTGTTTCGGATTTCGGGTTTCGGATTTCGTCATTTCAGCGGCTGCGGACATTCCAATCCTCGACCAACTGGGTCGGAATTTCTTTCAGGAAACGCGACGGCCGCTGAAACATATCGCCGTAGCCGGCGTTCAGGCGCATGTGCGGGTAGGTGAGGTAAAGCTCGTCTTTCGCGCGCGTGATCGCGACGTAGAAGAGGCGGCGCTCTTCCTCGATCGCTTCCCGGGTCTCGAGGGAGCGTGAGCTCGGGAACATGCCGTCGGTCAGCCAGATGACGAAGACGCTGTGGAACTCGAGGCCTTTCGCCTGGTGCACCGTGGACAGGTTCACTGCTTCCTTCTCGCCTGCCTGGTTCACGGCCGGCTCGGCGTCGACGTTGCTGATGAGCGCGAGCTGGGAGAGGAACTCGTGGATGTCCTTAAATTGCCGCGCGAAAGCGGCAAGCTGGGTCAGGTCTTCCTTGCGCAGCTCGTAGTTCGCGAAGTTCGCTTTCGCGTAGTCGTCGTAGATCGCCTCGACGATGGCCATGATCATTTCAGTCGGCTGTTTTGGTGCGCCGCCCGGGGCGATCTCGTCGAGGGTGTAGGCGAGCTGATCGTAGGATTTTTTCGAGCGCGCGGGCACACTGAGCGCGCGTAATCTTGCGCCAAAGTTGATGCCACTGCTGTAGCCGGGGGCGGTGACCCCGGCGGGAGCGGCGGGCGATTTCACCGGGCCGGGGTCGGCGCCCCCGGCTACAGCGTCATCGGCATCAGCGACCGCCGCCGGCACTCCGCCTAACGATTTCTCCCAGCCCTGCCAAAGGTTTTCCGCGCTCTTCCCGCCGATGCCGGGGAGAAGACGGATCATGCGCTTGAAGGCGACTTCATCGCGCGGATTCGCGACGAAGCGGATGAAAGCCGCGACGTCTTTGATGTGCGCCTGTTCGAAAAAACGGATGCCGCTCGTGATCTGGTAGGGGATGCCGCGGCGCGAAAGCTCGAGCTGCAACTCGACCGCGTGGTAATGCGCGCGATAAAGGATCGCGATCTCGTTTAGTTCTATGCCTTCGTCGCGCAGCTCGAGGATGCGCTGGGCAATAAAACGGGCCTGCTCGCCGCCGTCGTTTAATGCCACCAGCGCGGGGCGCGCGTGATTCGTGGTGCGCGCGGCGCTCAGG
>JBPCRH010000403.1:0-6793 GCA_050997075.1 Chthoniobacterales bacterium | reverse complement strand
CGGCTACATCGAGCGAAACGCTGAGGCTGTTACTTCCCGCATCGCTCCCGATGCCGCCGCCGCCGGCTTCGATGAGATCGGCGATCTCCTACGCCGTGCGCGTGTTAGTGCCCTTGAGCAGGACCTTCGCGAGCAGGCGCGTGATGCCGTTCGTCTCCGGCGTTTCCGCGAGCAGGCCGCCGCGAAAAACCGCCGCCATCGAGACGAGCGGCAGCCGCGGATCTTCGCGCACGAGCAGGCGCAGGCCGTTCGCGAGCGTGAATTTCTGGATCTCGCCCGCGGAGACGGCAACTGCCTCGGTGGTCTTGGCCGCGAGCGTGCCCTTCGGATTAAGCGAGACAACGGTGAGATTTTCCTCCACCAGATAGCGCGCCGCGACGCGTTGGAGATCGGCGAGGGTGACCTTCTGCATCGCCTCGAGGTAGTCGCGGGTGAAATTGAGGTTGCGGCAGACGAGCCAGTTCGCGCCGAGATCGGAGGCCTGGCCGCGCATCGTGGTGAGGCCGCCTAACGAATGGCTGAGGACGATCTTTTTCGCTTTCGCCAGCTCCGCGGCCGAGACGCCCGCCTCCCTGATCTCCGCGACGATCTGCAAAATAAGGGCCTCAGCGCCGACGCGGTTTTCCGGCTCCAGCGTGGCGTCGACTCCGAGGATTCCCGGGTCGCCCGGCGTGTAGGAGAAAGCACCGACGCTGAACGCCAGTCCGGTTTCCTCGCGCACTCGCCGATAAAGCCGCGAGCTGCGGCCGTCGCCGAGAATGGTCGAGAGCAGATCGAGCGCCGGCACGTCGGGATGGGTGATCTCGGGAATGTGCCAGGCAAACGCGAGCCGGGTCAGCTCGGTGGCGAACTCTTCGTTGACCTCGCGCCGCCCCATCTGCGGCGGCTCGGCCGGGATGTAAACCGGCTGGAGCGAGCGCCGGGGATGCTCCTGGAAAAGCGCCGCCAATTGCGCGTAAACGTGGTCGGCATCGACATCGCCGACGACCACGAAGGTGAGGTTGTTCGGCACGTAGCGCGCCTTGTAATATTTATAGACGTTTTCGCGGGTGAGCTGATCGAACACCTGGATGTCGCCGATCACCGGCAGCCGATACGGATGCCGCTGATAAGCCGTGCGGAACATGAGCTGCCCGATCATGCGGTCGGGATCGTCCATCCCCATTGCAAACTCGCGCCGGATCACTTCCTGTTCCTTGCCGTATTCCGCTTCCGGCAGGGTCGAATTCATCATCGCGTCGGACAAAACCTCGAGCGCGCTGCTGACGCCTTCGCGCGGGACGTCGATCCAATAGACCGTGCGATCGAAGGAAGTGTAGGCGTTGATGTAGCCGCCCTGGTCCTGCACGCTTTGCGCGATCGCGTTCGTCGTGCGGGTTTGAGTGCCCGTGAAAAGCATGGGCTCGAGGATGTGCGAAAGGCCCGCGCCGAGATGGCGGTCTTCGTCCACGCTCCCGGTCGCGCACCACGCCTGCACGCTCGCGACCGGCGCGCTCCGGTCGATCTGCACGATGACGGTGAGACCGTTCGGGAGCGTCCACTTTTGCGCCGTCACCGGCGGGAAAGTGATCGCGGGCGAACCCGCGGCGGGCGCGGTAGTGAGATGGGCGGCGGGAAGCATGCGCGCTAGGAAATCTTCGGCGCCGGCAAAGCGGGCGGCAGAGCCAGCGGCGCCGTCGCCGGCTGGGGCAGGTACGGCTTCACGAACGCATCTTCAAAAGTATAAACCGACTTAAAATCATCGAGCGAGTCCTGCTCGGTCTTTCCGAAAATGCCCGCACCGATGAGATTGAAAACCATGTGGCCGATGTCCTCGCAGCGATTGATTCCCCAATAGGAAAAAACCGTCAGCGCCATCGGACCGAATTCCTTCAGCGCATACAGACGGACGCCTTCGAGCAATTCCGGGCCGGCGACGTGACGGACCGCGGCGCCGCGCGCTTTCTTCTGCTGCTTCGTGGTGTAATCGAGCGCGTCGCGCAGGAAAACATAGGCGTCGCGCTGATAACGATCGTCTCCGGCGACGATGGAATCGAGGGCTTCAGCAAATCCGATTTTCTGCATGGAAAGAGTTGCGCGCGGAGGGCGAGCGCGAGCGCTATGATAAGCATCAACCCGGCGCGAGCAAATTGTGTAGAGTGGGACATGCGCTTGCTGCTTCTGTTCATTGTGCTCGGCGCGATGGGGAGCGCGGCCCAGGCCGATGACCGCCTGCTCGAGCCCGCGGAACTGCGGGGAGGCGCTGCCTTCGAGAAACAGTTGCAGCAGGACCCGGCCTCCGCGGCCGTCCATTTTAACTACGCGGGCTTTCTCGCGGATCACGGGCAGACGCGCGCCGCGATCGCGCACCTCCGCATTGCGCAGTTGCTCGAACCGGGGAATGGCGCGATCGCGAATTCGTTAGGCGGAGCTTATCTCCGGATGGGCCGGGCCGCGGAATCGGCCGGGCAATTCCAGCGCGCAGTCAATTGTGCTGGGGAGGTTGCGGCTTACCACTATAATCTCGGGAACGTCGAGTTTGTGCTGCGACACGACCTGACCGCCGCCTGGAAAATCGATGACGCCGACCTCCTCCGCAAGGCGCTCCTGGAATTCCGCGCCGCCAGCCGGCTCTCGCCAAACGACATGGAATACGCTCGCGGTTATGCCGAAACCTTTTACGCGCTGCCCGATCCCGATTGGGCGGAAGCGGCCGCGGCCTGGAAGCACGTCCTCGCCCTTGCCCCGGATAGCGACTTCACTTTTCTCCAACTCGCACGGGTGAGCCTAAAGCTGGGCGACAAAGCCCAGGCCCGCAGTTTCCTCGATCAAATCAAGGACTCGCGGCACGACGGCTTGAAGCAGAAACTGCGGCTCCAAGCGGACAAACTGTAATCACTCAGTTGTAGAAGCTTCGCTCTGCGGAGCACAGGGGTGACCGCAAATCGCAGCGATTAAGCAGCCATGTGATCGATACCCGCGCTTCGCAGAGCGAAGCGTCTACAGATGCGGGCGCTTCCCGGCAGCCCGACGGGATCCCTCGGCTTCGCTCGGGGTGACGGCCAGTGCGCCGCTTTAGAGGCTCGCCTCGATCGAGTCGAGATAGACGGAGATCGGATCGCGCCGGCGCGGCGGCGCGACTTCGTCTTCCCCCGCGGCTTGGAGGATTTCGGAGAAGGCGCCGCTCATCGTCCTGAGCTGAGTCGCCTCGAACCAGTTTAGGTAATCATCCATGTCGCGCCCCTGGCTCTCGACGAGCGCGCGGTAGCTCATTACCCGCTTCACCCGCGGGCCGATGTTCCTGGTTTTACCGCGGGCGAGGAGAGCCGTGATCCGGGAACATTCCTGCACGATCGCGCGGTAGCTAGGGTGGGCGTGCGCGCTCAGCAGGAGAAATTCCTCGCTCGTTTGCCGCAGCACAGTGCGGCTCCCGGGCAGCTTCCGGAAAGCGGCGTAATCGCTCAGCGCGTAGTCGTGCGCTTTCCCGTCCGGACCGTTCATGCGCAGGTGAAGCAGTTGATCCAGCCGCTGTGCCGTCTCCGGCGCGGAAAGGATGGCGTAACGATCGGTCGCGGAAAGACGTGCGACGCTCAGCGTCCACCATTTGCGCGCGGAACCGCCGAGCACATTGGGAAAATGCGCGCGCAGGTCCGCGACGGAGTCGTTAGGCGCGTCCGGCAGATCCTGGAGAAACTTGAGCAGCTTCTTCGGCCCGTTCGGCGAATCGAGGAGGAGCTGAATGAGCGCAAACGAGTAAGCGTCGTGGATTTTGCGCGAAGAAGGCTCGAGCAGCTCGCGTTTTTGCCTAACGATCTCGTCGACCGGCGCAATCCGGTTCGACGCGATCATGGTCTCAAGCAGTTGCGCGGCCGCGGCGGAGTCATGACCGGGCGCGAGTTGCAGCAGCCCATCGAGCAGCCAGTCAGGCGGCGCGGCGTAGCGGCTGCCCGCGGCGACGTTCGTGCGCTCGCGGTAAATCTGCTCGATCAGAATGGCGCGGAGGAGGTCGCGCGCCACGGCCCGGCCGTTGAGATCATTGCTGATGAGAAGATTGAGTTGCAGCTTTAGACCCGAACCGATCTGACTGACCTCGAAGCGCGACGCCTGCAACTCGGGAAGGTTCGCCTGCGGGTAATCGAGATTAATGACCAGCGGCGTCTTCCAATTATCGCGCAGTCCAAGCACGCGGAGCAGGTTCGCCTTCGTCCGTTCCGCGAGGTCGCAGACCGCCCCGCGCACCCTCACCTCTGCGCCGTAAACGATGAACTGCCGCGACGCGCTCGTGCTCCGCGCCTTCACCTCCCCGCGCGCCACCCCGCCGCCCTCGAGGAGCAGCGCGCAAAAAAGGATGAGTAAATTCCGGTGCATGGCGATCGAATCGAAGGAAAAATTCCGGCGGAAATCTTCCGCTGAACGCGTCTGATTGTGCTATATTTTCGGCGGTTAAACAGAAAGAAAACTATGAAAATCGGAACGACTTTTTCAATGACCGTCGCAGCGGCCGGATTACTGGCTCTGGCCGCGCCCGCGCATGCGCAGCGGCGAGGGAATAACGGCGGCGGTGTGCCCCGGGGCCAGGGCGGGACGACCATGAACCACTGCGGCAGCCGCCCGGGCATGAATCCCGGCGGGGGCTTGGTCCGTGGGGGCGGCAACTTCCACGATGGCGACCGTAACCACGACAACCACTACTGGGGTGGCCATTATTACGGCAACCACTACCGGGGTGGCCGCTATTACGGGAACGGCGTCAACTTCTATGTCGGCGGATTCGGCTATCCCTACTACTACGGCAGCCCGTTCTACTACGGCTATCCGTATGGCTATCCCTACGCGCCTTACTACGGCTACTCGGCGGCTTACACTTATGATCCGCAGGGAGTCTATGAAGGCCGCGTCGTTAATGACCGGCAACGCCGGACCACGCGCCGGGTCGACCCCAAGGATCAGTCCTCGGTCGAAGTCCAGGTGCAGCAGCAACTCGCGCAAGCGGGCTACTATCACGGCGAGATCGACGGCGTGATCGGCGATGGAAGCCGGCGCGCGATTCGGAGCTACGAGCGCGCGAATGGTCTGCGCGTCGATGGCCGGATCGACAACGAGTTACTCTCGACGATGGGCTTGGGCTAAACGCCCGGACTTACCGTGCGCCGCAGGCTTACCCCTGCGGCGCGACGATCAGATTGACTGACTCTGGGTGAAACTCGATTCCGCTGAGGCGGGCGAGTTGCTTCTGCTCGCGATCAAGTGTGGCCGAGACTTTGTGTAAGAGGAAGCCGAGATGACTCATGAGGACCGGATGAATCGGCATCCTGCCGCAATAACCGCCGCGGCAGTTCGTAACGATTTTCCCTTGCCCCAAGGTAACTTCATAGAACCCGCCGACGAAAAGCGGCAGACCGAAGAAGCTATACCCCGCATTCACGCGACAAGTTCCTTCGTTCAGTTGCACCAAGAGCCGCCGCAGTGGGAAGAACCCTTCTTTGGCAGGACTATTCGCGCGGCGGAGCGAACCCGCGATATAGCTATTCACCTGCTCCTGGCTGTAGGTAAGTCGTGGCGGGGTGCGATTCTCCAGCGCGGAGAGCATGTCCATGTTGATCATGGGCGCGAACGTGTCGCTTTTTACCTGCGCCGGGAGTTCGGGCGGGAGCAGGAGTTGGACGACCGCCGCGAGCGCTAAGGCCCCGGCCAGGATGGAGAGAAACTTTCTCACCAGCGCCCGCGTCCGCCCGCGTCGCGGATCGAACATCCGCCCGAGATGCTTCTGGGTGTCGTCCGCGTCCTTTTCGGCGGTGTCCCCCCTTTCCTTGCGCAGGGCGCTGCGATCGAGGCGGCCCCCGCAGTTGTGGCAGTAAATCCGTTCGACCTCGTTCTCGTGACGGCAGTCAGGACAGATCAGATGAGTCACGCGTTGGAGTCTTTCTTTTTCGGGCTGGCCGGGGCCGGGGTGGAACTGGGCGCCGTTTTGGGCTCGGACTTGGGCGCGCCGCTTTCGCTTTTCTTCTCGCTGCTCGCCGGAGCCTCCTTCTTCGCGCCTTCCTTGTAGTTGTTGCTCCGGTAGTCGGTGATGTAAAAGCCGGAGCCTTTGAAAATCAGACCCGCGCCCGTGCCGAGGAGGCGCTTCACTTTGCCCTTGCCCCATTTGGCCTGGCGGCAGAGTTCCTTCGGGCAGATCGCGTAGGCCTCATCCCGCATCGATTGAAAAGCGTCAAAATTCTGGCCGCATTTCAGGCAGGAATATTCGTAGGTAGGCATGCGGTTTGCGAAGGTCTATCTCGCTGACGGTCGGGAGTCTCGACAAATCCAAGCTAAATTCAAGCCATCCGGTCTGAATGCTGCTACCTCGGGTCATCTTGACTTTAAGAACGCAGCCGAGTTAGTTGCGCTTCCCGTCGGCCAAACCCATCATGTTGCGCTTCGTTTTTCAGCCCCTCTCCCTGCTTGCGCTCGTCGCAGTTTTCACTCTCGCAGGCTGTGCCGAGGACGACCCGCGGTTGGTCTCCGGCGAGACGCAATATCTCGGCGGCGTCTACGGCAATCAGCCCGTCTCGTCGAATGCGCCGTCCGACACCGTTTCCTATTGGGACGGCGACGGCGTGCCCGGGAAACCGTCGATCAAGATCAGCCTCTCCGAACAGCGCGCTTACTTCTTCAAGGATGGGCAGGTCGTCGGCATCTCCCAGCTTTCGACCGGTCGCGAGGGGAAGGACACACCGATGGGCAAGTTCAAGATTCTCGACAAAGACATCGACCATGCCTCCAGCCTCTACGGCGATTACGTCGATGTGGCCGACAATGTCGTGATGCCGAA
>JBPCRH010000399.1:0-2639 GCA_050997075.1 Chthoniobacterales bacterium | reverse complement strand
TTCGCGACGGTGGAACACCGTCGCCAGCCCACGAAACGTGGGCGCTAACCCGGAGCCTCTCGTTCAGACCGTCTCCCGCTGCGGCAGGAACATCGTCAAGCATTTGCAGGCGCCGCCCGCTTCCAGGTATTCGGTCATCGGCAACGGATGACAATTGAATCCGCGATCGCGGAGCGCGTTCATCAGTTTCGGCGCGCCTTCCGGGAGCACGACCTCTTTTTCCAGGACCACCGCGTTGCAGGAGAAATGCGCGGCCTCTTCTTCCTCGACATCGATCAGGTTCGGGACGTGATCGCGGATCGTGCGCTGCCCGTATTCATCGAACGCGGCCGGAAACCAAACCGCGCCGCCATCGGTCAGCGGACAGAAGCAGGTGTCGATGTGGTAAAAACGCGGATCCACCAGCTCGACCGAGATGACCAGGCAATTGAGGATCTCGCCGACGGTGCGATGCGCGTTTACGTCGGTGCGAAATTTGTAGCCGCAAAAAAGCGCATCCCCGGCGAAGAGCGCGTCGCCTTCGCCCTCGAAGAATTGATCCCCGGGGAGCCAGATGATTTCGTAGCCGTGCTCCTCCATCCATTTCGCAAAGAGCGGTGCTTCCGCAGCGCGTTCGCGATGGCGAAAATTACTTGGAATAAATCTTTTCCCGACGGCGAGCCCGGCGTTCGCGGTAAAGACCATGTCGGGCAGGCGCGGCACGCCCGGGACAAGTTGAATGTCGCAGTCGAGGCTGACCAACTCGTCGTGCAGCCCTTTCCATTGCTGCTGTGCGACGGGGATATCGGCGCCGCGGGCGCGGCTCATCCAGGGATTGATTTCGTATTCGATGCCGTAGTGATCCGGCGCACAGAGCAGCAGTTTCCGCATGGCTTGGCCTAACGAAGCGCCTCGATGCAATCGGTCAACTCACGCAGGAACGGCTCGATGTCGGTGACGAGCCCGATCGCCTGGAAAGTCCCGCGATCGGCCAGCTTTGTGACCACGCCCGGGTTAATGTCGACGCAGATGGTGCGGACGCTCGCGGGGAGTAAATTTCCCACCGCGATCGAGTGCAGCATCGTGCCCATCATCATCGCAATGGTGACGCCTTCGAGTTTGGCCCGCATCGCTTGCTGCGCCTCGAGCGCGTCGGTGATGACATCGGGCAGCGGCCCGTCGTCGCGGATGGAACCGGCGAGGACGTAATCGACGCCGTGCTTGACGCAGGCGTGCATGATCCCGCTCTCGAGCAGTCCGCTTTGCACCGCCGGTTTAATCCCGCCAGCGCTGCGGATGACGTTAATCGCGCGCATGTGATTCTCGTGGCCGGCCTCGGCGAGCGAGCCTTTCTCGAGAAAAACGCCTAACGACGTCCCAAAGAGCGCGTTCTCGATATCGTGCGCCGCAAGGGCGTTGCCCGCGAAGAGGAGATTGATATAACCCCAGCCGATCAGCTTCTCGAAATGTTCCGCCGCGCCGGTGTGAACGATGGCCGGTCCGCCGACGACGAGGATCTTGCCCTGCTCCGTCCTGGCGCGATGAAATTCCGCCGCCATCTGCCGGATGACCGCGGTCTTCGGTTTCTCGATCGAGACGTTGCTCCCCATGAACTCAAAAACATCCGCGCGCGAGGTCGAGCGCTGGAGTGGCACGACGCGGATGCCCTGATGCCCGACTACGGCCTCGTCGCCTTTTTTGACGCTGTAAAATTTCGTCGCGGTCGCGGTCCGCGCAGCGCGGTCGACCACGATCGCGCTATCCATGAGCGCGGGCTGCACTTCGATCTCGCTGTCCGCGAACTGGACGAAAGTCTGCTGGTTCGTGGTCACGTAAAAGTGTTCCGGGAAGACCCCATCGGCCGGCGCGGACGCCAGTTGCACATTCTTCTTTTCCACGACCGCCGCGCCATGCTGACGCAGGCGCAAGATCAGGTCGTCGAGTTCTTCCGCCGAGGGTCCGGTACACTCGATCCGGGCAAAGCTCTGGTCGGTGCGGCCCTCGCCGATCCGGATTTCCCCGATCTTGAAGGTGCCGCCGTGAGTGATGATCTCGTCGAGGACCTTCGGCAAAATGAGGGAGTCGATGATGTGACCACGCAACTCGATGGTTTCAGAAAGCATCCGCGGACTTTAGCCGAGAGAACCTCACCGCGCCACTGCGGCCACGGGCAAATGCCGCGCGGAAAAGGGCTTGTCGGCACGGCTCGGGCGGCTATTAATGCAGCGCGCGCGCAGCCTCTTAAGCCTGGAATCATGACTGAAGACCTCACTGCCAAAACGGGAACCGGATTCCAAATCTCGGATGAGCCGGTGATAAAGGCGCGCCGCCGCGAAGGCGAATCGGCTGGCTCCGTCGGCGCGTGGTCGGGCGGCCTGGCGGATGATTCGCTCTACATCCTGGCGCGCGATCCGCAGTCCCTTTTTGTCTATTGGACGCTCGACTGGGAGTCGCGTTTCGCCGCCGCCGGCCTTGGCGCAACCCAACGGCAGGTGCATCTGCGCGTCCTGCGCGAGGACGAAACCGAAGAAGCGACTGCGCCGATCGATCCACTCACCGGTTTTGCTTTCGTGAATGTGAGTTTGGCGGGCGCCGACTACACCTGCGAGTTCGGTTGCCTCGAGGGCACCGACTAGAAATCACTCGCCCGCTCGAGTGCC
>JBPCRH010000355.1:0-3874 GCA_050997075.1 Chthoniobacterales bacterium | reverse complement strand
CGTTAATTGTTAGGCATGCTGGAGCAGCATTCGGATTCGGGGGGCTCATCCCTCCACCCACGGCGGAAGCCACATTTTTCGATACCTCTGAGGGACACTCGCGCTGAACCAAGAACCGACCCAGCGGAGTTGCCCTCCCCCGGCGACGCGATACCGTGCGCGCTTACTTTATGGAGTCACGGAAGACGGCTGCGAAAAAATCCCCTGGGAAGATGGTGCGAGTGAAGGCGTCGAAGGTGCACGGGAAAGGCGTCTTCGCGACGCGCCCGATCCGCAAAGGGGCGCGCATCATCGAATACACCGGGGAGCGTATTTCCTGGAAAAAAGCGCAGGATCTTCCGCCGCACGATCCCGCGAATCCGAATCACACCTTTTTCTTTTCGCTCGACGACGGCGATGTCATCAACGCCGCGATCGGGGGGAACGAAGCGCGCTGGATCAATCACGCGTGCGATCCGAATTGCGAGACCGACGAACGTAAAGGCCGCATTTACGTTTTCGCGCTCCGCGGGATCAAAACCGGCGAGGAACTGGTTTACGACTACCGTCTCGAGCCCGCGGAAAAGCGGACGAAAAAGCTCGAACGCGAGTTCCGTTGTAACTGCGGCGCCGACTGCTGCCGCGGGACGATGCTCGACCTGGAGGGATGAGCTTCCGCGAAGTCGGGGGAGGCAGCGCGCTCCGGCATTCACCTCGCTCCACAACGCTGTCATTCTGAGCGGAGCGCAGCGGAGTCGAAGAATCCCGTAGAGGAGGCTTTAAGGTTTCGCCACGGGATCCCTCGGCTTCGCTCGGGATGACAGGTCGCCGGTGTCGCGGTGCTTCGCCCTCTATCTCAGTGAGCTTTTGTCACTGGACGTCTCGACCCACGCGCTGGCAGGATGCGCCGCGAGATGACGAACCCGAGCGCGCTGTTTAACGACGACCTTGCGCCTGTCCCGGCGGCGCGGCGGACGTGGTCGATGTGGAGCATCGCGGCGCTTTGGGTCGGGATGGCGATCTGCATCACCACCTACACGCTCGCGAGCAGCCTGATCGAGCAAGGGATGAATTGGCGGCAGGCGATGCTCACGATTTTCCTCGGGAACCTGATCGTGCTCATCCCGATGACGCTGAATGCGCACCCAGGAACGGCTTACGGGATTCCGTTTCCGGTTTTGATTCGCGCGTCGTTTGGGACGCTCGGGTCGAACATCCCGGCGCTGATGCGCGCCCTTGTCGCTTGCGGCTGGTTTGGAATCCAGACGTGGATCGGCGGCGCGGCGATTTACGCGATGATGGCGATCGTTTTTGGTTTCGATCCGGCGCAGAAGACCGCGCTGCCGGTGATCGGAATTTCGTTAGGCGAGTTCGCCTGCTTTCTTTTTTTCTGGGCGATCAATTTGTTTGTCATCCTCAAGGGGATGGACTCGATCAAGTGGCTCGAAATCTTTGCCGCGCCTTTCCTCATCGCGACGGGCCTTGGTCTGCTTTGCTGGGCCTACTCCGCCGCGAAAGGCTGGGGGCCGATCTTCGCGCAGCCCTCGAAGTTTCACTCGTTAGGCGAATTCTCCCCGGTCTTCGCCGCGGGCGTGACCGCGATGGTCGGCTACTGGGCGACGCTTTCGCTGAACATCCCGGACTTCTCCCGCTTCGCGAAAACGCAGCGCGACCAGATCGCCGGGCAGGCGCTCGGGTTGCCGCTCTCGATGACCTTCTATGCTTTCATCGGCGTCGCGGTGACGAGCGCGACCGTGGTCGTCTTCGGCAAGGCGATCTGGGATCCGGTGCAATTAATGCAGCGCTTTCACAGCCCGGTGCTCGCGGTCCTCGCGCTGATCACCCTCGCGATCGCCACGCTCTCGACCAACATCGCCGCCAACGTCGTTTCCCCCGCGAACGATTTCTCGAATCTCGCGCCGCGCCGGATCAGCTTCCGCACCGGCGGGATCATTACCGGAGTCATCGGCATTCTCATGTTTCCCTGGAAACTATACGCCGACCCGAGCGGCTACATTTTCACCTGGTTGATCGGCTACAGCGCATTGTTAGGCCCGATCGGCGGGATCATGATCGCGGATTATTTTGTGTATCGGCGTCGACAGCTTTTCGTCGACGAACTATACGAACCGCACGGCCGTTACCGCTACACCGGTGGCTTTAGTTTCATCGCCATCGGCGCGCTCGTTTTGAGTGTCCTTCCAAACATTCCCGGCTTCTTCGTCACCATAAAATGGCTCCCGGAAACTTCCGTCGCGCCGATCTTTCTTTCCCTCTATCGTTACGCCTGGTTCGTCGGGTTTGGTTTGGCGTTCGTGCTCTACTTGCTCGGGCGACGACTCGCGCCTAACGAACAAACCGAGGGAAACTTTGGACAGGATTTACATGATTTACATGATTGAAGAAAACCGAGCCCCGCGCCTCCCTTCTTCCATCCTGTAAATCCTGTTAATCCTGTCTAAAAATCATGCACTCCAAACTACCGCCCTTCGACTTCCAGCCGCAGCCCTACACCGGTCCTTCGCCGGACGAGATCCTGAAGCTGCGCCAAGAGTTCCTGAACCCGGGAATTTTTCTCTACTACAAAAAGCCGCTCACGATTGTGCAGGGGAAAATGCAATACGTCTGGGACGAAACCGGGCGGCGTTACCTCGACGCGCTAGGCGGCATCGTCACCGTCAGCGTCGGGCATTGTCATCCCGACGTGGTCGCGGCAGCGCAACGGGAGAACGAGATCCTCCAGCATTCCACCACGATCTATCTGCACCCAAATGTCGCGGAATACGCCAAGGCTCTCGCCGCCAAAATGCCGGGCGACCTGAAGGTTTGCTACTTCGTGAACTCCGGCTCGGAAGCGAACGACCTCGCGCTCCTCATGGCGCGCGCCTACACCGGCAACTACGACATGATCGCGCTCCGCAATGCCTACCACGGCGGTAACTCCTCGGGCATGGGTCTGACCGCGCATCGCACCTGGAAATTTAACGTCCCGCACAGCTTTGGCGTGCATCACGCGCTCGCGCCCGATCCGTATCGCGGCGTCTATGGCCGCGACGATGCCGAGGCCGGCCGCAAGTATGCCGACGACGTGCAGAGCCTGATCGATTTCGCGACGCCGGGACAGGTCGCGGGCTTCATCGCCGAGTCGATCCAGGGCGTTGGCGGCTGTGTGGTTTTCCCGGATTGCTATCTCGAAAACGCTTACAAACACATCCGGGCCGCCGGCGGCCTCTGCATCGCGGATGAAGTGCAGACCGGCTTCGGCCGTACCGGCATGCATTATTGGGGCTTTGAAACGCAGGGCGTGACTCCCGACATCGTCACCATGGCGAAGGGCATCGGGAACGGCGCGCCGCTCGGCGCGGTCGTGACCACGGCGAAGATCGCCGCGGCGCTCGCGCAGCGGGTTCACTTCAACACCTTCGGTGGAAATCCGATCGTCTCGGCGCAGGGCAAAGCCGTCCTCGAGGTGATCGAGCGCGAAAAATTGCAGGCCAATTCACTCTCGTTCGGCAACCATCTCGCCGCCGGCCTCGAACGCCTAAAAGCGAAGCACAACCTGATCGGCGACGTCCGCGGCAAGGGCCTCATGCTCGGGATCGAGCTGGTCAAAGATCGCGAAACGAAAGAGCCCGCGAAGGCGGAGTGCGCGCAGGTTTTGGAGACCTGCCGCGACCTCGGGTTGTTGTTAGGCAAAGGCGGTTTACATGGCCAGACAATCCGTTTTTCTCCGCCGATGTGCATTCATAAAGCGGACGCCGATTTCATTCTCGAAGTTCTCGATCAGGCGCTCGCCGCGCTATGAGGAGAGACCTTGTCGGGGGGGGTGTTTCCGCAGCCGGGAGTTTGGGGGGCCCGGAAAGGTGGGGTTGGGAGGCGCA
Organism: Chthoniobacterales bacterium; assembly: GCA_050997075.1. Classification (GTDB taxonomy): domain Bacteria; phylum Verrucomicrobiota; class Verrucomicrobiia; order Chthoniobacterales; family UBA10450; genus Palsa-1392. Next base: position 14 of record JBPCRH010000355.1, on the reverse strand, counting down.
ACATCCCACCCACC
>JBPCRH010000339.1:0-7384 GCA_050997075.1 Chthoniobacterales bacterium | reverse complement strand
CTCTCCCCACCTGCGTGACTTCCAAGCTGTAGACGCGTCGCTCTGCGAAGCGCGGGCACCGGTTCCGTAGCCGATCGGCCCTCCGCGCAACTCTCGCGCCTCCCAGAGGGAGGCGTCTACAGCTACTCGCCCAGCGCAGCCGACTCGGAACCGCACTCCAGCTCGCGCAGGATAAACTCCTGGAGGAAACCGTAGAAGTTCACCTGGAACAAGCTGAGGTCGCGTCGCGAACCGATCGGCGAGCGGTAGTGATCGCTCAGCTCCGTCTCCGTGAAATCGAACTTCGCGGCAAGCGCGAGCCGGGCGCGATTGAGCGCGTTCAGCCAAGCCTCGGCGTTCCCGATCGGGATGCGCAGGGTGCAGTTTTCGCACGGTTTTTCGCTGTCGCCGAGCTGGCGCAAATCGCCTTCCACGGTCTCGGTGGCCGATTCAAAAATACGGCGTAGCTCGGGCTCGACGTAGAGTTTCCATTCGGCGCACATCTCCTTCTCCTTCGCCGGATCGGCCGGCGGCGAGAAGAGCCGCTCCTCTGCGGCGGGAACCGCCTCGGGGTTGGCGCTCGCGGGCACCTGGCGCAACAACTCGGCGAGGAACGGATCAATCTCGCTGATCTCGAGCGTGCCGTTGTTGCGAAAAACTTCCATTCGTTAGTCCGTCTTCTCGATCGTCGCGAGCAGGAGGTAGCCGTGCAGTTGCTGCACAAAAAGCTCCGCTCGTTCCCGGACCCCGCTCCACAAAATCGATCTTCCCTGCCGGTGCACTTCGAGCATGTGCAGCTCCGCTTTTTCCTTCGGGAACCCTAAGACTTTCTGGAAGACCATCGTCACGTAGCTCATCAGGTTCACCGGGTCGTTGTGCACCACGACCTGCCACGGGAGATCCCGCGCTTCCTCGGTTTTGCTCTCCTCCGTGATCGTCGGACTTTCAACGGCGCCAAGAATCGGAGCGTGAGCGGACATGGCAGCGATGGGCAAAAGAGCTTTTGGTTGCGGGTCAGAGCGACCGCCATCCGGAAGCCGCCGAGCCAACCGAAAGGTTATCACACGGCGAAGTCGATTCAACCGCCGGCAACCGCGACCAGCCGCTCCTGCGTGGCGTGCATGCGCTCCCGGGCCGCCGGCGCGCGGTCGTCGAAGCCGTGGAGATGGAGCAACCCATGCACGAGGTAAAGCCGGATCTCGTCCCGGGGGGAATTGCGATGACCCGCCGCGGCCCTCCCCGCGGTTTCGACGCTGAGGAAGATCTCGCCGTGCTGGAAGGTGATGACGTCGGTCGGACCGGCAACCTGCATGAAGCGCCGGTGCAGGAGAGAAATGCGGCGATCGGAAACGAGGAGCACGTGAATCTCGGGAAGGCGCTCGAGGCCGCGGCCCTTTTCCCGCAGCGCGAGCGGCAGCGCGCGACGCGCGAAGTGCTCGAGTGCGCGAGGATCGACGGCGAGTTGGCGCTGGCGATTCTGGACGAAGATTTCCGACGAATTCTTCATTTCCGATGGGGTTGGTCGAGGGCGACGAGCTGGCGATAAAGCATTTCTAAACGCGGCGCCGCGATGCCGCCCGCCCGTGCAAGCCGCAACGGTTCGCCCCAGATGGCCTCGAGCTCGAGCGGCAAGCCGGCGCGGAAATCGAGGAGCGTCGACGGTTTGTAGGCGCCCATCGTATCGGTGCGTTTGATCTGGTCGAGCGCGACGGCGGTCGCAAGTTTGTGGCCGCAGCCGTTGGCGATCGCGATCGTCTCATCCATCAACTCGACGGTGAGCCGGCGGAGGCCGTTGTCCGCCAGGATCTGCGCGGTATCGAGCCCGCCGGCGGCGACGGCGAGGCCGTTAAAGGGAATGTTCCAGACGAGCTTGCGCCACCGCTCGAGCGCGAGATCGGCGACGACGGTGCAGACCACCCCGCAACGTTTGAATTCCCAAGCGAGATCGTGCAGGCGCGGCCGGGGAAAACCGCGGAAGTCGCCGAGCGCGAGGCGGGCGCGGTCGTACTGCTCGATGACGCCCGGCTCGACCCGCTTGAGGCAGATGTAACAAAGCCCGCCGAGGATGCGCTCAGGCCCAAAATGTGCGGCGAGAAACTCTTCGTTCCCGAGGCCATTCTGCAAGGTCAGGATCATGGTCTTCTCCCCTAACAATGGCTTAACGAGCAAAGGAAGGACCGGGTTGGTGGTGGTCTTGACTGCGACGATGACGAGATCGCAGGGGCCGATCTCGGCCGTCGTGCGGTAGGCCCTGATTTTTGGAATGTGGATGTCGCCACCTTTGCTGCGGATGCGCAGGCCGCGTTTGCGCACGACTTCGTAGTCGCTCCGCATGAGGAAATGCACATCGCGCCCATAATGCGCGAGCTTACCGCCGTAGTAGCTCCCAACCGCTCCGGCCCCGACGACGGCAATGCGAAAGTTTGGCAGGAGGTATCTGGCTCGCATATCGCCCTAGCTTAACTGCGAACCGACAATGAGGAAGACGCATCCGGCGAGCGCGCCGCGACAATCTCAACGATGGAAAGGTAAGTGGCGTCACAAGGGTACTAAGGGCCGGAAATCGGTGCGCACCATTTATAGCGAAACGCGTGAGTATAACGCGCAAAAAGACTTGCCAAGGAATCGGGGTTTGCTTACGACACAGGCGAGGCGGCTATTTTTATGTGGCGACCCAGCGCAGCAATATCCCCGAGTTCCGCGACAACCGACCCCGCGCGACCTCAATCTTTGCGCTGCCGCCCGATCCGTCCGGAGAGCGGTCGAAAGGAGTGCGCGAACACAAATACTCTCCTTCAGGAAGGATTGAGGGCATCTCCGCTGGTCGATGAATTTATCTCTGCATTCTTGGTCTCGACGGGAATCTTTCTCGATTTTTTAGAGGTTGGGAGCGGAGAAGCCGAGCTGTTGCAAACTTTGCAGCTGCATCCGTTTGGGGCCCTGCTTGTCAGAAAAGAGTCGGAGCATCTCCGTTGTCCGCGGCGTTTAAAAAATTTGATTCGCGAGGCGACGGCTAGCGACCCCGCGGAAGTATCCGCATCGATCTTGGGCGTTTGCTATCTCGCGATGCCTCTCCGTGGCCGGGGATCGCTTATCGGAATCCTGCTCCTGGGCCCGATGTTCCCGCACCCACCTCGACCCTATGATTGGATGAGAGCATCGCGGCGACTCTCGCCGCTGCGCGAGGCCTACCACGACCAAGCTGCGAGAGACACTTACTTTGCAATTCCAGTCGTTTCCCCGACCAAGTTAGACGCAATCATTCGGCTACTCTCGATGTTTGCCGATCACCTTTCAGAGTCGGCTCGGCGCCTCTCGCTTTTAGCCGGTGGCACCCAGCCACGATGCGTGGCCCGTGCGAAGGAGTTCATTCAGGAAAAATCTACGGAACCGCTCAAGGTAGCGCATGTCGCGCAACGGGTAGCAGTCCACCCGGACTACTTAGGGAAGCTGTTTAAAAACGCCACCGGGATGACGCTCACCGAATACGTTGCCCGGGTGCGGATCGAGAATGTAAAAGAACAACTCCCAGAACCTTCGTGCCGGGTGGCAGAAGCTGCTTTCGCGGCTGGCTATCAGTCGCTCGCGCAGTTTAATCGGGACTTCAAGCGATACACCGGTGTCTGCCCCCGCCGCTATCGGGCGTCCCTCCTCGCCGGACAACTCTTTGTTTTATCATTCTCCCAGCTTCTCCTCGGTTGATGCGGAAAGAATGTCGCCGGATGAGTAGACGGTTCCTGCCCTATTGTCATCGTTGCGGTTACGCAGACCCAAACAGGCCGTCTGACTAACTAACCAACAAAAAGATCGAGAAAGCACAATTATGAAAATAACAATCAAATCGATATTTACCGCGGTCGCTGCGAGTGCAGCGATTACGTGGTGCGGCCCGCTTGGCGCGCAGGCTCTTGCTCCCCAGGCGACCTTGGAGGCTGGCCCGGCGACCGAGGTCCAGGCAGAGGAAAATTATGTCATGCAGACGCCCGCGGCATCTTATCAAGTGCCGTTCCGGTCCACGATGGGTGCCAGCGCGTATGCGGCGGCCAAACAGGCGGCCGCGAATTACTCGCCACAGGCCGTAAAACCGGGTGTGAACAGCCCGGCGCCAGCCGCACCGCCCACACAGGTGTTTAAAAACTTCGACGGTGCCAGCGACACCGACGGATTGCGGCCGCCCGATACTCACGGTGCGGTTGGCCTCAAGCACTTTGTGGAGACGACGAATAGTCATTTCACCGTTTTCCTCAAGCGTACTGGATCTCAGGCAAAAAACGTCACCCTGGCAAACTTCTTCAACTATACTGCGAGAACCCTCTTCGATGCGCGGGTGGTGTATGACTCCACTTGGGACCGGTGGATCGTGACCGCAGACGCTTTTGCTGAGAGCAGCACGGTGCAAAGGTTATTTGTCGGCATATCGAAGACCAGTAACCCAACCAAGGGCTTCTACATCTACAACTTCAACATCATCTTCAACTCCGGTGACTTCTTTGACTTCCCGCAGTTAGGGATCGATCAGGATTCCGTCCTAATCACGGGAAATGTCTTTGGCAGCAGCAGCTTCCGAGGGGCTACCGCCTTCGCCATCGCCAAGGCCCGACTGTATAACGGGCTTGGCTTCAGTGTTCCCCTCTTCACCGGTTTGGTGGCAACTCTGGCTCCGCCAATCGTGCTGGATCAAAATGCCAGCACGTTTTTCCTCGCGGCTCCTTCGTCAGGGACCACGTTTACGAAGTACACAATGACCAATTCGAGCCGTCCCGGCAGCACCGCGATGGTGGCATCGAGTGTCACCGTTCCTTCGTACTCCGTGCCGCCAAGTGCGCATCAGTCTGGGACAGGTGTTCTGCTCGACACCTCGGATAGCCGGTTTGTTAATGCCAGCACGCAAAATGGCACGGACCTGTGGCAGACGCATACGGTTGCGCTTGGTAGTTTCCCAGCGCCCAAGTTCTACCGGATAAATACCTCGACCAATGCGGTGGCGCAGAGTGGAACCTACTTCCTTAATGGCAGCTCGGACGACTGGAATGCCTCGATTGCGACAAACACATCGAATAACACGTTCGTAACGTGGACTTCGACCACTGCGGGCTCAGGTGTGAATGCCGAGGTCGTCTTCTCCGGCAAAATAGATGCCGATACATCTATTCCGGCTGGCGGCGTGGTCGGATTCACCAGCCCGACGTTCTACAGGCCTAGTAGCGATAATCCAGAGCGTTGGGGCGATTACTCAGCCGTCACCATCGATCCGACCAACACCTCCAAAGCATGGCTGGTGAACGAGAAGATCAACACGAACGCCGTCTGGGGCAGCCGCATCATGCAGGTCGGCTTCTAAAAATCAAAAGCAACTCGTCACTTAGCAGAAGCTAATTAACAGGACAATCGGGAGAGGCCGCCGGAAGGCGGCCTCTTTTTTATTAAAACGAGCGGTTCCCCTGATGCCGCAACGACCGTCCGGCGACCGTCTTACCGCTAGCCAACCGGCCGCTGTTCGGCCTGGAAGTTCCGCGTGATCAGGCGCGCGCCTTTGTTGAACGTGAGATAGGCCCACGCCCATTGCAGCAGCACCGCAATGCGATTGCGGAAACCCACCAGATAGAGAACATGGATGAAGAGCCACGAGAGCCAGGCAAGAAAGCCGCTGAAGTGGACGAAATTGAGATCGGCGACGGCTTTGTTCCGCCCGATCGTGGCCATGCTCCCCTTGTCCCAATAGCAAAAGCGCTGCGGCTTCGCGCCTTGGATTTGGTGGAGAATGTTATGCGCCGCGTGGCGCCCCTGCTGGATCGCGACCGGCGAGACGCCCGGGAGCGGGTGACCGTCTTTTGAGGAACTAAAATTCGCGAGGTCGCCGATCACCTGTACCTCGGCGTGGCCGGGAATGGTGAGGTCGTCCTGCACCATGACGCGTCCTGCCTTGTCGACCGGCACCCCGAGCGTCTTCCCGACGAACGACGCGGTGTTCCCCGCGGCCCAGACTTTCACCCGGCTCGGGATGAATTCTCCGCCGGCTTCGACGCCCTCTTCGGTGACATTCTTCGCGTGCGTCCCGAGGATGACTTCGACCCGGAGATCCTGCAATTGCCGGAGCGCGCTTGCGGAAAGATCCTCCGGAAAACTCGAGAGCAACCGCTCGCCGCCATCGATCAGGATGACGCGCGATTTCGAGGGGTCGATATTCCGGAAATCTTTCGCCAAGGTCTCGCGCGCGATCTCCGCGATCGCGCCCGCCATTTCCACCCCGGTCGGTCCGCCGCCGATGACGACGAAGTTCATCGCCGCCTGGCGCGCGGCCGGGTCGGAGGTCTTCTCGGCCAACTCAAATGCCATCAGGATGCGCCGCCGGATCTCGATCGCGTCCTCAAGGCTCTTCAGGCCGGGCGCGAGCTTTTCCCATTCCTCGTGGCCGAAGTAGGAATGGCGGGAACCGGTCGCGACGATCAGGTAGTCGTAAACGAAGACGTTCTCTTTCGTGCAGACGGAGCGAGCCCCGAGATCGACCGAATGCACTTCCGCGAGGATGACCTCGATGTTTTCGAACTTCGTCAGGATCCCGCGGATCGGTGCCGCGATGTCGGCCGGGGAAAGCGCCGCCGTCGCCACCTGGTAGAGAAGGGGCTGAAAGAGGTGGTAGTTAGTGCGATCGATCACGGTCACGCGAACCGGTTTATCGCCGAGATGCTTCGCCGCTTCGAGGCCGCCGAAGCCCGCACCGATGATGACGACATGCGGCCGGGCGGGGTGGTCAGATTCCATCGGCCAAGGATCGTCGGATTCGCCGACGGGTAAACCGGAATCGCGAAAACGGGTTGCAGCCCGCGCAAGCTCACCTATCTTCCGCGCCTTATGCCAAAATCGATTGCGCGCAGCAAGACCCGGAAAGCCGTGGCCAAACGGTTCAAAATCACTGGAACCGGCAAGGTCCTCCGTTCCCATGCCTCGCGCCGCCATCTCATGGGCACGAAGAACGCGAAGAAAAAGCGGCAGCTCGCCAAGTCCGCAGTCGTCGACCCGACCGATGTCTATCGGATCAAGTCGAACCTGCCCTTCGCCTAACGAAAAATGCAGTTCGCGCGCGAAAGGCTTGACGGGCGCGGCGATCTGTTGAACAACGGGCGCTGAATGAAATTCGCGACGTTATTTAGAGCCCGGTCCGTCCTTCCCCTCCTCTTCACCGTTTCCCTCGCGGGCACGGCGGTTTCCGCCCGGGGGCAAGGCTCCGGCGCGGATCGCGCGCGACTCCAGACCAGCCAGGCGCAAATCCCGACGAGCGGGACGGACACCGCGAACGGCGTTGACCAAAATTACGCCGCGGCCAGCCCGAACGATCCCGATCTCGGAGAGCAGGCGATCCTCAAGCGGGTCGAGGCCTACCAGCCGTTCACGATTGAGACGGGCG
>JBPCRH010000303.1:0-3281 GCA_050997075.1 Chthoniobacterales bacterium | reverse complement strand
GGGAACAATTCGCAACGCCGTCAACATGCCGAACCTGGACGCCAAGACCCTCGCTATCGTGGGGCCGCATTTGCTTTTCGGCGAAAAACTCGGGCTCTTTCTTTCCCAAGTCGCGCCGCGCCGGGTGGAGAGCCTGCACATCAATTATAGCGGCAAGGTGAACGAGGTGGACACGACCGCGATCACTCGCTCGATCTTGAAAGGCTTCCTCCGCCTCGCCGGCGGCAACGACGTCAACGAGGTCAACGCGCCCGCCTTCGCCGAATCACACGGGATCAAAGTGACTGAATCGCGCCTCAGCGCGCCCGGCGATTACACCGATCTGCTCGAGCTGACCGCGAACGCGGAAGGTAAAAGCGTTTCCGTGGCTGGCGCCTTTTTCGGGGCGACGCCGCGGATCGTAAACATCAACGGCCGCCCGCTCGAGGCGCGTCCGCAGGGCGTCGTACTCGTGCTCGAGAATACCGATCGTCCCGGCATGGTCGGCCGCATCGGGACATTGCTCGGCGCGCACGGGGTGAACATCGCGACGATGTCGCTGAGCCGGAACGAAGAGGGCGGTCGCGCGCTCACCGTGCTCAATCTCGACACCACACCCCCGCCTGCGCTCCTCGCCGAGATCAGCGCAAGCGACGACATCCACGCCGCGCAGGTCGTGCAGTTGTAGCAGGGTGCTCTCCCCGCGCCGAGCGCGTCATCCCGAGCAGAGCGAAGCGGAGCCGAGGGATCCGGTGGCGTTTCTGGGAAGTGCCGCGACTCTTCACGGCAGTCCCCCGGGATCCCTCGACTCCGCCTGCGTCTTCGCTCGGGATGACGGCGGAACGTAATCACTCCCCAAAAATGACGCGCGCACTTCGGGTCGTCGCTTCGAATATTCCCCCTGCTGTGATAGTCTGACTCACAATGACATCGGCCTCCTGGAAAATCGCCGGCTACGCGGTCGACCTGAGTGAGCGCGCGATGATCATGGGTGTGCTCAATGTCACGCCCGATTCGTTCTCCGATGGCGGCGAATTTCTTGCCCGCGAAGCCGCGGTCGCCCACGGCCTCGCCATGGCCGGGCAAGGCGCCGACATCATCGACATCGGCGGGGAATCGACCCGGCCCGGAGCGGAACCGGTCGCGCCTAACGATGAGCTCGAGCGCGTCCTCCCGGTCGTGGAGCAGCTCGCTCGGCAGACGAAGACGCGCCTTTCGATCGATACTTCGAAGGCCGTGGTCGCGCGCGCGGCGCTCGCGGCGGGCGCGGTCATCATCAACGACGTCACCGGCGGGCGCGGCGATCCGGAGATGTTTGCGCTCGCGGCGGAGAAGCGCGCCGTGCTCATCATCATGCACATGCAGGGGACGCCGCGGACGATGCAGCTCGACCCGACCTACGCGGATGTCGTCGCGGAAGTTGCGGATTTTTTTCTACAGCAATTCGAGCGCGCCGTACGTTCGGGGATCGATCCGCTCTGCCTCGTCTTCGATCCCGGGATTGGGTTCGGCAAAACCGTCGCGCAAAATCTCGCGCTCCTGGCCAATCTCGAACGCCTCCGCGTGGCGGATCGTCCCCTCGTCGTGGGCGTTTCGCGCAAATCTTTCCTTGGGAAAATCACAACCGCGCCGCTCGGGAAAAAGCATGCGACAATCGCGCTCACCTCGCTCCTGCGGGAGCGCGGCGCGCAGATTTTGCGGGTGCACGACGTCGCGGAAAATGCGGACGCGCTCCGCACCACGGAGGCGCTCCTCAGCGTGGGCGGACGATGACGGCGCACCAAATCATCGTGATGTTCTTCGACAAGTGGCGGAGCGGTTTCGAGATCGTGCTCCTGAGCGTGGTCATCTACTACGGCTACCTCTATTTCCGCGGGACACGCGGCGCGAAGGTGCTGACCGGGCTGGCGATTGTTTTCCTTACCCTCACGCTCATCTCCCAGCTCCTGAACCTGGTCGTGATCAGCTTCATCATTCGCAGTTTTTCGGTCTTCATTGCGGTTGCGCTCGTCGTTATTTTTCAGCCGGAACTGCGGCGCGGCCTTGCGGCCCTCGGCGGGCATCCGATCTTTTCCCTGACGAGCGAGAAACGCGAAACCGTGCACGACATCGCGGAGGTGGTAACGCAGCTCGCGAACAAGCAATTCGGCGCGCTCCTTGCGATCGAGCGCGACACCTCGATCAAGGTCTATGAAGAGACGGGCGTGATCGTGGACGCGCTCTTTTCGACGGAGCTGCTGCTGACGCTCTTCCACCCGAAATCGGCGCTGCACGACGGCGGCGTGATCGTGCGCAACGGCCGGATCGCGGCCGCGGCCTGCATCTTTCCGGTGAGCCAGCGCGAAACGCTCGATCGCAGCCTGGGTTTACGGCATCGCGCGGCGCTCGGGATCACCGAGGAATCCGACGCCGTCGCGGTGGTGGTCTCGGAGGAAACGGGCTCGATTTCGATCTGCTACCGGCGACGGATCGAGCGGAACTTTACCCCGGAATCATTCCGGCAGCGCCTCGGGGAAGTGCTCCTGCATCGTAATTATGAAGAAGATGATCCTGAACAACTGGGGGCCGAAGCTGATCTCCCTCCTGCTCGCGACCGCGCTCTGGTACCTCATCAAAAAGAACATAGCAACGACTCCCTCACCGTCTGAGCTGGAGGGGCGACCGGTGGCGGAGGAAGTCCGCTGATCTCCGACTTGGACTTGCACTTACACTTTAACTTTCACTTACACTGGTTAGGCGGAGAGAGTGTAAGTGTAAGTTAAAGTGCAGGTGCAAGTAAGATTTTAGCGCAGGAAACGCGCGAGGTTTTCCTCTTCCCACTGCCGGGCGCGGCGATAACGCGGGAACGCTTTCTCGCGCCGATTGAATTCCTCGGTGTGCACGCGCCGCCGACCCGCCGAGTCGGTTTCTTCCGGCACGACCGAGTGCAGCATCTCGTGATAGAGCACGTATTCGAGAAACCAGCGCGGCACGAAAGGTTGATCGAGCAGCGGATGAATCCGAATGACGCGGTCCTCTTCCTGGAGCGAACCGAAGATGAAATATTCCTTCGGCCGCTGTCGGCGACGCCGGCCCCAAGTCACTTTGTAATTGCGCAGACGGCCGCGAAAATGACGCGCGTTCACCCGGTCGAAAAGCGCGCGAAGATCGAAATAACGCCCTTCGTCCTGAAGATGCAGATGGCGCTGCATCGGCAGGGTCGGTCGCGAGAGTTTTCGTTTCGCTTTCTTTTTGGCCATGGCGAGATGTTCGTGAGGAAGGGGGGAAAGTTAAGTTTGCTTTGACCCGCCGAAAAGGTTGGG
>JBPCRH010000263.1:0-3631 GCA_050997075.1 Chthoniobacterales bacterium | reverse complement strand
TGCCGGCGGCGGATTGGAAACCGGCCGGCTACGTCCCGCCGACGCAAGCGCGCGGCCTCATCACCAACGGCAATGTCCTCGCGAGCGAGGGGACAAAGACGCCGCAGTTCTGGCTCCTTTGGGTCGTGCTCTGCTTTAACGTCACTGCCGGCATCGGGATTCTCGAGCAGGCTTCGCCCATGATTCAGGAGATGTTTCCCGGGAAAATTCTCGCCGCGGCCGCGGGCGGTTTCGTCGCCCTGCTCAGCCTTTTCAACATGGCGGGCCGCTTCATCTGGTCGTCGCTCAGCGACTACACCGGGCGCAAGGCGGTTTACATTATCTTCCTCTTGTTCGGCGCGGTCCTTTATTGCCTGATCCCGTTCTCCGGCCATCGTGGGAACGCCATCTTCTTCGTCGCGATCTGCGCGGTCATTATCAGCATGTATGGCGGCGGCTTCGCGACCGTGCCGGCTTATTTGAAAGACCTCTTCGGCACCATGCAGGTCGGCGCGATTCATGGTCGACTCCTGACCGCGTGGTCGGCCGCGGGCATTCTCGGGCCGGTGCTGGTGAATTACATTCGCGAGTATCTGAAAGGTCAGGGAAAAACCGGCGTCGCGCTCTACGCGCCGACCATGTATCTGATGGCGGGTTTGCTCATCGTCGGATTGATCTGCAACCTCTGCGTGCGGCCGGTGACGGAGCGCTACTACGCCAAAGGAGCGGGGGAAAAATCATGAACGAAGAATCTGGAGCGAGCGGGAACGGACCGATGTTGCTGGTCTCGTGGGTAGTCGTCGGCGTGCCCTTGATCTGGGGCGTCTACAACACGCTCCTGAAATTGCCCGCGCTCTTCCACTAGGAAGTCCAGGCATCTTGCCTGACTCGGCGCGCAGCTTCCCGCCTGCTCGCAGAAGCGCCGGATCAGCCAGGGAACCGCCGGGCAGGATGACCGGCGGCCGAGTCAGGCGGGGACGCCTAACTTCCCGCGTGGTACTCCTGGAGGCTCTTTACCGTCATCGGCCCGCGCTGGAGTGAACGAATGCCTTTCGCGCTCGCCGCCGCCGCCCGCAGCGTGGTCATGATCGGGATGCGCTGGACGAGCGCGGCGGTGCGGATCTTGACCTCGTCCTCGCGCGGGACCTTCCCGCTTGGGGTGTTGATGATGAACTGAATCTGTCCGTTCTTCACGAAGTCGAGCACGTTCGGACGCCCTTCGGCGATCTTGAAAACTTTGGTGACCGCGACGTTCCCAGCTTCGAGCGCCGCGGCGGTCCCCGAGGTGGCGACAATCCCGAAGCCGAGCTCGGCGTATTCGCGCGCGACCGCGATCACGTTCTGCTTGTCGCTGTCTTTCACGCTCACGAAAACGTTACCCGCGCGGGGCAACGGCCAGGAGCTGGCGAGCTGCGACTTCGCGTAGGCCAGCCCGAGATCGGCGTCAATCCCCATGACTTCGCCGGTCGATTTCATCTCCGGCCCTAACGAAATGTTTACTCCCTCAAAACGCAGGAACGGGAAGACCGCTTCCTTCACCGAAAAGTGCTGTGGGATGATCTCCTCGGTAAAGCCAACTTCGCCTAACGACATCCCGGTCATCACTTTCGCGGCTAGCTTCGCCAGCGGCACGCCGATCGCCTTGCTTACGAACGGCACCGTCCGCGAGGCGCGCGGGTTCACTTCGAGCACGTAGAGGAGCTCGCCTTTGACCGCGAACTGCACATTCATCAGCCCGCGCACGCCGAGCTCGCGCGCCATCGCCTTCGTTGCGTCAGTGATCTCCGCGAGGATTTTCGGCGAGAGCGAAAATGTCGGCACGACACAGGCGCTGTCGCCGCTGTGAATCCCGGCCTCCTCGATGTGCTCCATGATCGCGCCGATCACCGCGGTTTCACCGTCGGCAATGCAGTCGACGTCGACCTCGATCGCGTCCTCGAGAAAGCGATCGACCAGGACCGGCCGTTCCGGGCTGACTTCGATCGCGCTCCGCATGTAGCGCCGCAAATCTTCCGCGTGATAGACCAACTCCATCGCCCGGCCGCCGAGCACAAAAGATGGCCTCACGAGCACGGGATAACCGATTCGCTCCGCGATCTCGACTGCTTCGTCGGCGCTTACCGCCGAACCGCTCGGCGTCTGCCGGAGCTCGAGCCGGTCGAGCATGGCCGCGAAAAGTTTTCGGTCTTCCGCGAGCTCGATGCTCTCGGGTTGCGTCCCGATGATTGGCACGCCCGCGGCCTTGAGGCCGGCGGCGAGATTGAGCGGGGTCTGCCCGCCGAACTGCACGATCACGCCGTCGGGTTTTTCCTGCTCGTAAATGTTGAGCACATCCTCATGGGTGAGGGGCTCGAAGAAAAGTTTGTCGCTCGTGTCGTAATCGGTCGAAACCGTTTCCGGATTCGAGTTCACCATGATCGTCTCGATCCCGAGCTCGCGCAGGGCGAAGGCGGCGTGGACGCAGCAGTAGTCGAACTCGATCCCCTGGCCGATCCGGTTCGGCCCGCCGCCGAGGATCATGATCTTCCGCTTATCGTTAGGCCGGATTTCGTTCTCCGAGCCGTAGGTGGAATAGTAGTAAGGCGTGTAAGCCTCAAACTCGGCCGCGCAGGTGTCGACGAGGCGATAGGTCGGGATGACGCCCGCGGCGATCCTTTCCCGGCGCACCTGCTTTTCTGTTTTCCCTAACGAGTGCGCCAGTTGACGGTCGGAAAACCCGAGCCGCTTCAGTTTCCGTAACTCAGGCGTCCCGCCTGACCCGTCGAGCGGGCGTCTCGCCCGCTCCTCCACTTCCTTATCCTCCTCCGCGACCAGAACGCCACGTTCCTCCAACAAAAACTCTTTACCTCCCAATCCACCTTTCTCCGGATTCGCTGCGATATACCTCCGCAGCGCCACCAGTTCCTCCCCATCGCGCACGATGTGGTCGTAGCTTTCGGCCATCCAAACTTCCCCGCTCCGCCCTAACGAACGATTGAGCGTGTGCGCAGTGAATGATTTCCAGGAATGCAGAATCTCGGCGAAATTATTCCCCGGCAGCGGCTGCACTAAAAGATGCACGTGATTCGGCATCACCACGAAGTCATCAAGCACATACCGGTCACCGTGGAAATGACGGAGCGCGTCCGCCACGATCTGCGCGGCCTGTCTTTCGCGCAGCAGACAAGAGCCGTGACCGCGGTCGAGCCATTCCTCCCGGGCCTGGACAAAGCGTTGGTCGTATTCGCGCTCGGTTTTCCAATCCCACGGCTCCGGATGATGCTTGAGCCAGTTCTGTTGTTCTTCGCGCCATTCCTGGAGGAGGGATTGCGGAACCGAATCGCCGAGGCGGAAGGTGACGAAGTAGGTCGCGCCCGGCTGTTCGAAGTGGGGAAGGTTGCGCCGACGCTGAGTGAGTTCACCCTGGGGGTCGAGACTGCGGAAGGTGGCGGAGCGGGCGAGACGCCCGCTCGACAGGACAGGCGAGACGCCTGTGTTACGGGCCGCGGCGCTTGCGCTTCCGCTCGTGCCCGTGCCCGTGCCCGTGCGCGGGCTCGTGCTCGTGCTCACGCCCGTGCTCGCGCTCACGCTCGCGCTCGCGCTTGTGCTTGCGGTTTTGCGTAACTCAGGCGTCTCGCCTGATTCGTCGTGCAGGCGTCCCGCCTGCAGTGCC
>JBPCRH010000232.1:0-4405 GCA_050997075.1 Chthoniobacterales bacterium | reverse complement strand
AGTGCCGCCGTCGCCCGCTTGATCTCGACCGTGATGAAACGCGGCAAGAAATCGCTCGCGGAACGGATCGTTTACACTGCGATCGACAAGTCGCGCGAAGGCTCCGACGCGGTTGATCCGCTCGAAGTCGTGAACAAGGCGCTCGAGAATGTGCGCCCGCGTCTTGAGGTGAAATCGCGCCGCGTCGGTGGTGCGACTTATCAAGTTCCGATGGAAGTAACTGCTTCCCGCCAAGTTTCGCTCGCGATGCGCTGGATCGTGACTTATGCCGACAACCGTCGCGGTATGCCGATGGCCGACGCCCTCGCGCATGAGCTCAAGGACGCCGCGGCCGGCCAGGGCAACGCGATCAAGAAACGCGACGACACCCACAAGATGGCGCAGGCCAACCGCGCTTTCGCCCATTTCCGCTGGTAATGCGCGCTAAGCGCGAATGACGAAATCCGAATACCGAAACCCGAAATAATGACGAAGAACGAAAATCGAAACCCGCAGGATGAAATGACATCTCGTCATTCGTCATTCGGAATTGTTTCGGATTTCGGGTTTCGGATTTCGTCATTTTAATCCCATGGCCTCTGCGACTCTAGCTAAACCTACTTCGACGACTCCGAATTCGCCGAACCGCAAGTACCCGCTTGAGAGGACGCGGAACATCGGGATCGCTGCGCACATCGATGCCGGCAAGACGACCCTGACCGAACGGATCCTTTTCTACACCGGCATGATTCACAAGATCGGTGAAGTGCATGAAGGCACGACCGTGACGGACTGGATGGAGCAGGAACGTGAGCGCGGCATCACGATCACGTCGGCCGCTACGACCTGCGCCTGGACGCAGAAGTCGGAGCCGGGCGTTTATAAGATGTTCGATAATGTGAAAATGCGCGTGAACATCATCGACACGCCTGGTCACGTAGATTTCACCGCTGAGGTGGAGCGTTCGCTCCGCGTGCTGGATGGCGCGATCGCCGTTTTCGATGCGGTCGCCGGTGTGCAGCCGCAATCCGAGACGGTGTGGCGGCAGGCGAACAAGTATCTCGTTCCCCGCATTGCCTTCATTAACAAGATGGATCGCGTTGGCGCGGATTTCGATGCGTCGATCGATAGCATGCACAAGAAACTCGGCGCGAACGCGTGGCCGATTCTGATCCCGCTCGGCAAGGAAGATTATCTCAAGGGCCAGCTCGACGTCGTGAACCGCAAGGCGGTGTTCTATCTCGACGACGATTCAATGGGCTCGATCTACGAGGTGCGCGAGGTTCCGGAAGAGAACAAAGAGCAGGTAGAGAAAGCTTACGCCACGCTGGTTGAGAAGATTTCCGATATCGATGACGAGATCGCCGAAGCGGTGCTCGAAGAGAAGGAAGTCACCCCGCAAATGTTAAAGGCCGGCATTCGTCGGCAGACGATCGCGAACAAGTTCGTGCCCGTGGTTGGTGGCTCTGCCTTTAAGAACAAAGGCGTCCAGTATCTCGTCGATGCGGTGATCGATTATCTCCCCGGCCCGCTCGATATTCCGCCCGCGGTCGGCATGGAGCCCGACACGCATGAGAAGATGGAAGCGCCGACGGATGACAACGGCAAATTCTGCTCGCTCGCGTTCAAGCTTTGGAGCGATCCGTTCGTCGGGAAGCTCGTTTTTTTCCGCGTTTATTCCGGTTCGCTCTCGAAGGGCGACAACGTTTACAACCCGCGGACGAACAAGCGCGAGCGCATCTCGCGTTTGATCCAGATTCAAGCCGACAAGCGCGAAGACATCGACACCTGCTACTCGGGCGACATCGCGGCCATCGTCGGGATTAAAAACATCACCACGGGCGACACGCTTTGCGACGAGGATCATCCGATTTTGCTCGAGCCGCCTTCGTTCCCGGACCCGGTTATCTCGATGGCGATTGAGCCGAAGACCAAGCAGGACCAGGAAAAAATGGGCGTCGCGCTTCAGCGTCTCTCCGAAGAGGATCCGACTTTTAAGGTCTTCACGCATGAAGACACCGGCCAGACGATCATCGCCGGCATGGGCGAGCTTCATCTTGAGATCATTCGTGATCGCATGCTCCGCGAGTTCAAGGTCGACGCGAACGCGGGCAAACCGCAGATCGCTTATCGCGAAACCATCACCGCGCCGGCCGACGGCGAGGGCAAGCTGATCAAGCAGTCCGGTGGTCGCGGTCAGTATGGCCACGTCATTATCAAGGTGCAGCCTAACGAACGCGGCAAAGGCATCACGATTGAGAACAAGGTCGTGGGCGGCAATATTCCGAAGGAATACATCCCGGCCTGCAAAAAAGGCATTGAGGAGGCGATGATCAACGGCGTGATCGGCGGCTATCAGGTGATCGACGCCAATGTCGACATCGTCGACGGCTCCTATCACGACGTCGACTCGAACGAAATGGCGTTCAAGCTCGCGGCGATTTTCGCGGTCAAGGATGCGTTCAAGAAGGCCAAGCCGATTCTGCTCGAGCCGATCATGAAAGTGGAGAACGCCACCCCGGAAGAATATCAGGGCGACATCATGGGCGACTTGAATCGTCGTCGCGGCAAAATCGCGAGTATCGAAGTGAAGGGCAACCTCACTATGGTGCAGGCGGAGGTGCCGCTGGCGGAGATGTTCGGTTACGCCACCGCGATTCGTTCGTTGTCGAAAGGCCGCTCCAGTTACTCGATGGAGCCGTCACATTTCGAGCAGGTCCCGCAACAACTCGTTGCGGCCGTGCTCGATCAGAAAGAGACCAAATAATATGGCCGACGCCCAACGTATTCGCATTCGCCTTAAGGCGTTCGACCATCGAATGCTCGATCAATCCGCCGCCGACATCGTCGAGACGGCAAAGCGCACCGGCGCCCGCGTCGCGGGACCGATTCCGCTTCCGACTTTGATTGAGAAATTCACGGTCAACCGCTCTCCACACGTTGATAAAAAATCGATGGACCAGTTTGAAATTCGCACCCACAAGCGCCTGCTCGACATCATCGAGCCGACCGCAAAGACGGTGGACGAGCTAAAGAAGCTCAAACTGCCGGCCGGCGTGGATATCACGAGCAAGATTTAGTGCCCCGGCACCGGAACTTTTTGCAAGCCTACGAACATGAGCATCGGACTTTTAGGAAAAAAAATCGGCATGACCAGCATCTACGATGCAGACGGCAAGATGCGTCCGGTCACCGTGATCGCCGCGGGCGATAACACTTTACTGCGTCGCCTAACGAGCGAGAACGACGGCTACTCCGCGATCCAGGTCGGCTTCGACACCCAGAAGGAATCGCGGGTCACGAAGGCGCTTCTCGGCGGCTTTGGGAAAGCGAACTCCGAGCCGAAGAAGCTCGTGCGCGAATTTCGTCTGAAAGAAGACGCGCCCGAGGGCGAGATCGATTTGTCGATCAACCAATTCCAGCCGGGTGATTGGGTCGACGTGGTCGGTAAGTCCAAGGGCAAAGGCTTCCAAGGCGTCATGAAGAAGCACAACTTCCATGGCCAAGGCGCTTCGCACGGTTCGAAAACCCATCGGCGCAACGGCGCGGTCGGTAATCGCTCTACTCCAGGCCGTATCTTTAAGAACATGGGCATGCCCGGTCACATGGGCGACGAGCGCGTGACCGTGCAAAATCTTCAAGTCCTGCAGGTGCGCGAAGAGGACAAAGTGATTTTAATCAGCGGCGCCGTTCCCGGCGCGACTGGCAGCTACGTGGTCGTTCGGCCGGCGTTGAAGAAACCTGCCGCCGCTGCAGCGGAGGCCAAGTCATGAGCGCAAAAATTTTAACCGCTGACGCCGCGAAAGAGGCGAAGATTACCCTGGTCGAAGGCGGCCGTGGAACGCAGGCCGTGCACGACGTCGTCGTCGCGATGCGCGCCGCGCGTCGGTCCGGTTCGGCAAACACGAAGACGAAAGCGGAAGTGAATCTTTCCGGCGCGAAACCGTGGCGGCAAAAAGGCACCGGCCGCGCCCGGGCGGTTTACAAATCCTCGCCGATCTGGCGTGGTGGTGGGGTGGTCTGCGGACCGAAGCCACGCGACTATACTAAGAAGGTTTCCAAAACCACCCGTCGCCTCGCTTTCCAAAAGGCGCTGAGCGAGCGGATCAACGCCGGCGACGTGCTGACGGTTGATGCGTTTTCCGTGAATGAGCCGAAGACTAAGTCGTTCATCAGCCTGATCAAAGGTCACACCGATGCGAAGAAGGTGCTGCTCATTTCCGATTCGTTCGACGAGAACTTTTATCGCTCCGCGCGCAATGTGCGGCCCGTCCTTCTCGCGACCGCGACGGATGTGAATACCGAGCAGCTCCTCGCGTTCGACAAAATCATCGTGACCGAGAGCGCCCTCGCGCAGCTCGCCCAAAGAACGACCGCTCCCGCGAAGGCGGTCTCCCAATCATGAACGAAGCTTACGATTTAATTC
>JBPCRH010000222.1:0-4619 GCA_050997075.1 Chthoniobacterales bacterium | reverse complement strand
CTGCTCGCGGAGCAGGTAACCGGCGACGCTGGAATCGACGCCGCCGCTCATGCCGAGGAGGACGCGTGGTTTTTTCGAAATCATGGAGCGGCCAAAGTCGGTGCAATTGCCGGAACGGTCAACGCGGCTCAGCACGCGGCCGGCACTGTAGACGCCTCGCTCTGCGAGGCGCGAGGGCGCCGTGCGCGCTCTTGCTGCGTGGGACGCAGCGCTCGCGTTGCGCAGAGCGAAACGTCTACAACCGGACGGCGCGGCTGACGTAGGGGCTGCCGGCCAGGGTGAACCGCCAGGGGAAATCTCGCGCGCGACTGATGCCGATGCGCGGGTCGGCTATGACCTCGATAACGTCATTAGCCCGCGGGTGGAAGCCGTGCGCCGGATCGGCGGCGAGATCGATCTCGTGATGGCGTTGGTCGATCGCGAGAGCCTGCGTCAGCTTCCCGGGGCCGGAGCAAAGTTGCCGCGCTTCGTCCCGCCTGCTGCGTTTGCGCATGAGCGCGAGGCCGCGGGTCGGCTCGATCGCGCGGACGAGGACGAGGCCGGCGCGCGGGCCGCCTTTGACCAGGAAGTTCAGCATCCAGTGGACGCCGTAATTGAAGTAGATGTAGCAGGTCGCGGCCTGGTTCCGCTCGACAAACGCGCGCGTGCTCGGACGCATGAAGGTGTGGCACGCTTCATCGCCTTCCACGAGATACGCCTCGGTCTCGACCACGAGGCCCGCGCATTTTCCCCAGACCAGCTCGGTGCCGATCAGGTGCTCTGCGCATTGCAAAGGATCGGTCTGGAAAAATGATCGCGGCAGCACGGCGGCAAATTAGCACCTCTGGCGCGGAGGGAAATCCGGCCGCGCGACCGTGAGTTTCGAGGAGGTAAAAGGGCGGGACTCTGGCGAGTTCTGTCCCCTCTCCTGCTACCCAGTTTGACGGAAGGGCGAGTCGTGAGACTAAGTAGGCAGTGAAACTCCCGGGCGCATCGCAACCTGCTCGCGGCGTGATCGTGCTCGTCATGATTGCGGCGTGGTTTGTGGCCTCGGATCATTGCGCACTCGCCGGCGTCCTCATGCGCGTGGCTTCGAATCCGTCCGCGGAGGAGCATTGTGCCGGACATTCGCAGCCGGAGAAAAAACCAAGCTCGAATGACTCACCTTGCTGCAAGTCGCTCGTCGCCACGACTGCGGCGGCGAAGATTTCTGCTGGCTACGATCTAAGCGTTTTCGCGTTCCAGCCTTATGCTGAAGCGGAGTTGGCCGGGCTCGTTAGGCGGTTCGAAACTCCGTGCCTTGCGCTCGATACCGGGCCGCCCGAGCTGCGCACTTTCGCGGAATCAGTTTTGCAACGGAGCCTGCTCGCGCACGCTCCGCCCTGCTTGAGCTAACGACCTGACGCGCTCGCCGCTCGCGAGCTTGCGCAGGTCGTTCTTTGTCCGGCGCCCCAGCGGCTTCTGCCCTTGGCCGGCGTACGCACTTTTCTCGCTCAACCAGAATCTTTTTTTATGCCTGACCAATTTTCATTTCAAAAAACCCGACTCCTCGCCGCGGCCAGCGTGTTCGCTTTCGGCGGGTGCGCCGTTCATCTGCCGCCCGCGCCGGCTTCCAATCCGGCCGATCCCCATGCCGCCGAAGCGGCAACCGCGCCTTTGCGACCGGCGCTCCTCGCCACGTCCCGCACTTTCGTTTCGCCGCAGGCCGACGATCGCGAACAAATGGCGAAGCAGATGGATATGAGCAAGATGAAGGACGGTGCCACGGAGCACGATATGGCGGGCATGTCGCAGCAAGGCCACGACATGAGCGGGATGACGCCTAACCAAAAGCCGATCCCGGCCGCAGGGGCCTATTTCACCTGCCCGATGCATCCCGAAATCCATGAGGCCGGACCGGGTCAGTGTCCGAAGTGCGGCATGACGCTGGTCAAGAAGTCCGGTGCGCCGGGAGGAGCAAAACCATGATGAGACCCTTGCTGCTAACGCTCGTCGCTTCACTCGCCACCGGCTGCGCGACTCCCAGCGCTTCGCTCGACCGCGTCCAGGACACCGTCGGCGCGCGCACCGGCAAACGGGTGCAATGGAATCGCGGCGGTCCCGAAGCCGCGCAGATCGAAAAGGGCGTGCAGGATCTTTTGCGGCGGCAGTTGACCGCCGGCAGCGCAGTGCAAATCGCGCTCCTCAACAATCGCGAGCTGCAGGCCCGCTTCGAGGAAATCGGGATCGCGCAGGCCGACGTCATTCAGGCAGGGCTGATCACGAATCCGAATTTCTCGGCCAGCTTCCGCTTTCCCAATCGCCCGCCATCCGGGTCGAATATCGAGTACTCGATTGCGCAGAACTTTCTCGAGCTGCTCGTGCTGCCGCTGCGCAAACGGATTGCGCACGCGCAACTCGCGCAGACGGAAATCCGCGTTGCTGATGAAGTGCTGAAGCTGGCGATGGAAGTGAAGGTCGCTTTCTACACCGCGCAGGCGCGCCAGCAGTTGCTCGGCCGATTGCGTGTGATTACCGAGACGAACGAGACGGCAGCGGAGTTCACCAAACGTCTGCACGACGCCGGCAACACGAGCGACCTGGAGTTAGCCAATCAACAAGGCAGCTACGAGCAATCGCGCCTCGAAGTCGCGCAGACGGAACTGCAAGTCCGGCGCGACCGCGAGCGGCTCAACCGCCTGCTCGGAGTTTGGGGTTCGCAAACGACCTGGACGATGGCGGACCATCTCCCAGAACTGCCGGGCAGCGAGGGCTCGCTCCGCAACCTGGAATCACGCGCCGTCGCGCAGCGCCTCGACTTGCAGGCGTCGCGCATGCAGCTCGACCTCATCGGGCAATCGCTCGCCCTGCGGACCAAAACCCGCTACGTCCCGGGGGGCGTCAGAATCGGGGTAGACACGGAGCGTGAAACCGATGGCTCTCGCGTAACCGGGCCGACCCTCGACTTGGAACTGCCCATCTTTAATCAGGGCCAGGGCGAGATCGCGAAACTGACCGCGCAATACCGCCAGGCGCAACGCGAGCTGGAGGCGATGGCGATCAACATCCGTTCCGAAGTGCGCGAGTCACGCGACCAGTTGGTCGCGGCGCGAGACCTCACCTCCTACATCGGGGAACGCCTGCTCCCGACGCAGCAACAAGCGCTCAATCTCACGCTGCAACAATACAATTTCATGCTCAAAGGCGCTTACGACCTGTTGCTGGCCAAACAAAACGAAGTCGCAGCCGAGCGAAGCTACATCGAAGCCTGGCGAGACTATTGGATCGCGCGGGCCGAACTCGAACGTGCCGTCGGCGGCAATCTGAGCAGCAAGACCTACATCGATCGCAGCAAACTCTAAGGACACTATGATTACACGACGCCGATTCTTCTCAGGAGCAGCCGCGCTGGTGGGCGCTTCAACGCTCGCGCAACGTCTCGCGAGCGGATCAGATCTCCTCGCCGCCCAGGCGACTCCTACTCCTGCACCCGGCGCCAAGGTAAACTATCGACCCGTCATCACGCCGAACGGGAGCACGCTGCCCTGGGTCATGAAAGATGGTGTAAAGGAGTTTCACCTGATCGCCGAGCCGGTGAAGCGGGAGTTCGCCTCAGGAATGATCGTCAACTGCTGGGGTTACAACGGCCAGACACCGGGTCCAACGATCGAAGCGGTCGAAGGCGATCGCGTCCGTATCCTGGTCACGAACAAGCTGGCGGAACCCACCTCAGTTCATTGGCACGGTTTCATCCTGCCTAACGGGATGGATGGCGTTGGCGGCGTGACTCAGAAGCACATCCCCCCGGGCGAGACCTATGTCTATGAGTTCCCGCTCGTGCAGCACGGCGCGCAAATGTATCACCCGCACTCCGACGAGATGACGCAGATGGCGATGGGGATGGAAGGTTTCTTCATCATTCATCCCAGGAACGGCTATCCGGAGCCAGTGGATCGCCATTTTCTTATCTTCCTTCAGGAATGGGCGATCGAGCCGGGGACTTTCACGCCGAATCCAAATGTCATGACGGACTTTAACATCTTCACGTTTAACAGCCGCGCCTGGCCGGGGACTGACCCGCTCGTGATCAAGCGCAATGAAAGAGTCCGTTTCAGCTTCGCCAATCTCAGCATGGATAGTCACCCGATTCACTTTCACGGGCACCGCTGGTGGGTTGTGGAAACGGATGGAGGCCAAATTCCTAAGACTGCGTGGTGGCCGGAAGCGACTGTCAACGTCCCGCCCGGCACGACGCGCACGGTCGAGTTTATCGCCGATAACCCGGGCGATTGGCCGCTGCATTGCCACAAGAATCATCACGCCATGAACGCGATGAGTCATACCGTTCCGAATGTCATAGGAGCCAGCCAAAAAGGGGTGGCGCAGAAGATCGGCAAGCTCGTTCCCGGTTACATGGCGATGGGAGAGAAAGGCATGGGCGGCATGTCAGAGATGGCGGAGATGATGCCCGGTCCGCGCAACACCCTGCCGATGATGACTGGCACCGGCCAGTTCGGCCCCATCGAGATGGGCGGAATGTTCACTATCATGAAAGTCCGCGAAGGAATAACGACTTATGCCGACCCCGGCTGGTATCAGAATCCGCCCGGGACCGTCGCAACTTCCATTTCCGGCGGTGACGCCACCAAACAACCAATGCA
>JBPCRH010000027.1:0-9316 GCA_050997075.1 Chthoniobacterales bacterium | reverse complement strand
AGGGGCACAAGTAGCTCTTCGCCGGGTAGCGCCCACGTTCCGTGGGCTGGTCGCGGTGTTCCACCGCGACAAACTTTCCTTTAGATGTGAGCGTCACGACAAGGACAAGCGGAGAGGGAAGTTCGCGACGGTGGAACACCGTCGCCAGCCCACGGAACGTGGGCGCTACCCGGCGAAGAGCTACTTGGGCCCCTTGTTCAATAGCTCGCGCACGTCGTCGATCGACATGGGCTGCGCATGGTTCTGCTGATCGAGAATCTTCTGCCGCGTTCCTTGCGCGCGAAACGGCCGGTTATCCGCGTAGTCGCGCACTCGCTCCGCCTTTTCCGCGAACGACGAGCGCTTCACCAGCGAGCTCTTTTCGGTCTGGAACTCCGTCGTCGCGTAGGCGAGCTCGGCCGCGGCCTTTGCATTCGACGCCGCCTCGGCCCGCGCATACTTGCCAGTGCCGAAGGTTTTCGAGAGAAAACTCTTCGCGCCCCAGAAGCTTTTCGAAGATTGCGCGGTCGCGGCGGAAAACTCTTTCGCCTCAAATTTCTTGTCGACCGAGACGCCTTCGACCGCGCTGAACTTCTTGTTCTGCGCGGCGTTGTTCAGCTCCATGTTCGGCCGCATCATGCGGTCGAGCATTTTGCTCTCCTGCTCCTGCGCCTGCGCAGCGGTCGCGCAAAGCGTCAGGGCAAGCCAAAGGAAAAACCGGCGCACAGCGCGCACCTTGGCGCAAACGCTTGCCCGCTGTAAAGCCGAAAGGCAGACTCCGGCCATGGAGAACGGCAGTACGGGCAGGCAGGGTTCCTTGTTACGGGCGATCCTTTGGGGCGGGCTGGTCGCGGGCATCCTCGACCTGGCCTTCGCGCTCACCTTCAACGGCCTGCGCGACGTTCCGCTCATTCGTATTCCGCAGGTGATCGCGAGCGGCTTGCTCGGACCCGCTTCTTTCCAAGGCGGCACGACGACGGCAGCGCTTGGCCTCGTGCTCCACTTCGTCATCGCCTTCGGCTTCGCCGCTTTTTACAACCTCGCGAGTCGCCCCCTCCCCGTCCTCGTCCGCCAGCCCGTCGTTTGCGGCGTGCTCTATGGCGCGGCGGCCTTTGGGTTCATGCGCCTCGTGGTTTTACCGCTCTCTCGCGCTCCGAAATTTAAATCCAGCCCGGTCGCGCTCTGGAGCGATCTTGGCTCGCATCTCTTCTTCGTCGGGCTCGTGATCGCGCTCTTCGCCTGGCGCGAACAACGAGCCCGCGTTCGTTAGGCGAGCGCGTTATTCTTCGGCCCGGGCGAACGGATGGCCGCCCAGCTTTCGGCAAAGGGTATCGCCGATCTCGGTGATGATTTCCGTCTTCGTCGGATGATAATACTCCGCCTCTTCGAGCTGATGCGCAGTGTGCTCGTGATCGATCGCGTAGGCCGGCAGGTGAATCAGATTGCTCGCCTCGCTGCAGAGCAAACCGGCGCTGATTAGCCGGCCGGTCTGCGCATCGGCGGAAAATTCGCCGACCCCGAGATCGTCGCCGGCGAGCAGCAGCTTGCCGACATCGGCGCTCTCGCCGCGCGCAGTCACGAGCGCGTGGCCCGCGGCTTTCGCGGCAGGATATTTCATTCCGGCAAAAGCGAACTCCGGATCGGAGAAAACCACCTGGATGTTCGAGCGTTTCGTCCAGCGGCGGTCGCCCTCGTCGTAGGCATTTTCCGCGGCGATCCCGGCCTCGATGTGCGCGTGATGCACCACCATGCGCACGCCCGCAACGTCGCCGGCCGCGAAGATGTGCTGCGATCCGCGCACGCGCATGTCTTCGCCAATCTCGAGCCGGCCTTGTTTGTTAGGCGAAACGTCGACCGCGTCGAGGTTTAGTGCTTCAACGGTCGGATGTCGCCCAGTCGCGAGGAGCAGACGCTCCGCCCGCACCGGCGGCAGTTTGTCCGCTCCGTCGGTCTCGATTTCGAAGATGCCGGCTTCGTCGCGCCGGACGTGCACGACCTTCCGCTCGGTCAGGATGCGGACCCCTTCGCGCTCGTAGATTTTCGTCATCCGCTCTCCGAAAATTTCCGGGTAACGCGCGAGCAACTTCCGGTGCGCGATCACGGTCACGATGGTACCGAGCCGCGCATAACGGAGCGAAAACTCGAGCCCGATCGGTCCCCCGCCGATGACCACGAGCGACTCCGGGATCCGCGTGTTGTGGAGAATTTCGTCGCTTGTCCAGATCGCGGCGCGCACGCCATCGAGCCCGGGAAGTTTCGGAATCGTCGTGGTCGAACCGGTCGCCACGATCGCGGTATCGAATGGAAAACGCCGGCCCGCACTCTCGATTTCATTCCGGCCGGTGAAGCGCGCATTCGCCCGGATCATCTCGAAACAATTGCCCGCGAGAGCGCGAATTTCGTTTTGCCGGTAGATGCGAAACTTCTCAATCTCCGCATCTTTCCAGCGCACGATCTGCGCGAGAATTTCGTCCGGCTGCTTCGGCTCGACGCGGAACCAGCCGTGTTGTTTCGCGTGATGCGCCGCGTCGATCGGCTCGAAGAGCGCCTTCGACGGCATGCAGCCGGCGTTGATGCAGAGCGAGGCGTGATCGGCGTTGTCGCCCATGAAGAAAAGGACATTCGCGCCTTGCCCGCAGGCGACGCGCGCAGCCGTAAAACCGGCCGAGCCGCCGCCGAGCACGGCGATGGTTTTGCGTTTTGCGATCATAAAAGGAGGCGGAGCATTTCCGGTTTGAAGCCTTCGAAAACCGGAACGCTGAGACAGCGGCGCAGGATCCCGGCATTCGATTCCGCCGCGAGATCGCCGGGCTCGCCGAGATCGTTGAGGACGATCGCGGCGCAGGCGAGCCGCGCCGCTTCAATGCCGCGCAGCGTGAGGAAGATGTGGTTCAGGCAACCGAGGCGATTGTGCGCCACGAGCACGACCGGGAGTTGTAAGTCATGCGCGAGATCGCTCGAAAAATAGTCGGCAGTGATCGGCACGATCCAACCGCCCACGCCCTCGACCACGACGAATTCCACCTGCTCGCTCAAACGGGCGAATCCGGCCCGCAACGCTGCGAGATCAAGCTCGCGCTTTTCTGCGAGCGCAGCGGTGAGCGGCGCGGCGGGCGTTTTCAGCCAGACCGGATTGATCTGCTCGATCGTCAGGTCAGGACTGCCCGCTGCGAGAAGGAGCTCGGCATCCGCGCGATCGCCGCAGCAGATCGGTTTGTAGCCGGCGCAGCGCACGTCCTCGGCGCGCAACTGCGCGAGCAACCAGCAACTAAACGACGTCTTTCCGACGCCCGTGTCCGTGCCCGTGACGAAGACGCTCACGCGACTGCTTCCGCCGCGCCTAACGAATAGAGCATCGACTCGAAAATCTTCGCGCCGTCGCTGCTGCCGAGCCGGTCTTCGCAGGCGCGATCGGGATGGGGCATGAGGCCGAATACGTTGCGCGCGCGGTTGCAGATGCCGGCGATGTTTTCGACCGAGCCGTTCGGATTCGCGGCCGCGTTGACCCGGCCGGAGGCGTCGCAGTAACGCAGCAAAACCTGATCGTGCTCGTTTAGTTCCCGCAGCGTCCGCTCTTCCGCAAAATAACAAGCTTCACCATGGGCGATCGGGATTTGCAGGACTTCGCCTCTCGCGAGGCCATGGAGGAAGGGCGAGTTCTTCGTTTCCACCCGCGTGTGCACGTAATCGCAGACGAAGTGGAGAGAGCGATTGCGCACGAGCGCGCCCGGGAGCAAGCCGGCTTCGCATAAAATCTGGAAACCGTTGCAGATGCCGATGACGAGCGTCCCCGCGCGCTCGGCTTCCACGACCGCGCGCATGATCGGCGAGAAACGGGCGATCGCGCCGCAGCGCAAATAATCACCGTAAGAAAAACCGCCCGGCAACACGATTGCCTCGGCGTCGCCTAACGACGTTTCCTTGTGCCAGACGTAATCGGCCTCGATGCCCTCTATCCCGCGGAGGGCGGCGAGACAATCCTGATCGCAGTTCGAGCCAGGAAATTGAACGACCGCGAACTTCATCACTTCTCGTTAGGCATTTCCAGCCGGTAATCCTCGATCACCGGGTTTGAAAGCAGCTCGCGACAGAGCTCGCGCAGCTTCGTTTCCTGCGCGGCAGC
Organism: Chthoniobacterales bacterium; assembly: GCA_050997075.1. GTDB lineage: Bacteria > Verrucomicrobiota > Verrucomicrobiia > Chthoniobacterales > UBA10450 > Palsa-1392. Next base: position 5,214 of record JBPCRH010000027.1, on the reverse strand, counting down.
GTCGCCATTTTCCGCCAGCTCGATTTCCAGATAACGCCCGATCCGGACGTCGCGCGCGGCCGTAAAACCGAGGTGCTGCATCGCTTCGCGCACGGCCGCGCCCTGCGGATCGAGCACCGTCTCCTTCGGTGTGACAAAGACTTTCACCTTCATCGCAGCACTATGAGCGGATTGCCGAAGATTGCGACTGCGGTGGTTCTTCCGCGGGGCTTCCCTTGACACGCTTCGCTCTGCGAAGCGCGAGCGCGGCGCCGATAGCTGAGCGACCACGGCGTCGATACCCGCGTTTCGCAGAGCGAAACGTCTACAGTGTTGAATTCGGCGGCTTTCCTGCGCAGCCAAACTCGTTAGACTGCCTCCGTTATGGCAGACCAAATTCTCGCGGGAAAAACCGGCGTCGTCTTCGGCGTCGCGAACAAACGCAGCATCGCCTGGGCGATCGCCAAGGCCTGGGCCGCCGCCGGCGCGAAACTGATTTTTAACTATCAGGGCGAGCGGCTAAAAGAGAACGTCGAGGAACTGGTCGGCGAGTTCGGGGAAGGCACGCCGCTCTGGCCGTGCGACGTTTCGAAGGACGAAGAGATCGCAGGCTTTTTCGAGAAGGTGCGCGGGGAAACGAGCAAGCTCGATTTGCTCCTGCACTCGGTCGCGTTCGCGCCGAAGGAAGCGCTCGAGGGCGATTTCCTGAGCACGACGCGGGAAGCGTTTCGCACCGCGCATGACATCAGCGCCTACTCGCTGGTTGCGCTCGCGCGCGAAGCCGCGCCGCTCATGACCGAGGGCGGCAGCATCGTGGCGATGACTTATTACGGCGCGAAAAAGGTCGTGCCGCACTACAACGTCATGGGCGTGGCCAAGGCCAGTCTGGAAGCGAGCACGCGTTATCTCGCCTACGATTTGGGTTCAAAAAAAATCCGCGTGAATTGCATCTCGGCCGGGCCGGTGAACACGCTCGCTGCCCGCGGAATCAGCGGGTTCTCCTCGATGATGAAGCATTATCAGGAACGCGCGCCGCTTGGGCGCAGTTGCGATCCGGCAGAGATCGGGCAGACCGGCTTATTTCTCGCGAGCGACGGTGGCGCGGCAATCACTGGCCAGACGATTTACGTCGACGGCGGGTATCAGATCATGGGGATGTAGTTGTCATCCCGAGTGGAGCGCAGCGGAGCCGAGGGATCCCGATGCGCTTCCTCGAAGATTCGCACAGGCACTTCCCAGCAGCCCCACGGGATTCCTCGGCTCCGCTCGGAATGACAACTATCCCGGCGGCCAGTTTAACGATCGTTTGCCCAGCAGGTGCACATGCAGGTGTGGCACGCTCTCGCCGGCGTCGGGGCCGCTGTTGATCACGACGCGGTAACCGCTCTCCTCAACCCCCAGCTTGCGCGCCACTTTCGTCGCGACCACGAGCAACTTGCCTAACAATGGCGCATCTGACTCCTGCGCCTCGGCCAGGCGTGGGATGACGCGCTTCGGGATGATGAGCACATGCACCGGCGCCTTCGGATCGACGTCGTGAAAGGCAATCACGTCGTCGTCTTCGAACACGATCTTCGCCGGGATCTCGCGGGCGATGATCTTCTCGAAAATCGTCATCGAATCGAGCAGCTCAGATCAGAGGGAGCGTCGGACTCGTGATAAATTTTCTCGCGGATGAAGCAGGCAACTTCGCCACGCATCGCGTCGCACCCGCGCGTCCAAGTCTTGGCCGAGCAGAGTAACTTGATCGCCGGTTGGAGCCCGAAGAAGTGCAAACTGGTCGCGCCCGTCGCGGTCAGGGCGGCGACGCGTTTCTCGAGCAGATCGAAAAAGGCCAGCTCATAGCCGTCGCCCGCGGCCTCCGCGATCTCGAAAAGCGAAATCGAAATCGGCGGCGGCGTCGGTTGAAAGTGCGGCACGATTTCCTTGTAGCCGATCACTTTCAAAACGTAGCGGACGGTCTGGTTTAGCTGACTGAACGCGACGACCGCCTCGTCATTCCGCAGCCGCAGATAAAACGTGATGCTCTCCGTGACGTGCTCGGTCAGCCACCAACTCGGATAGCCCGCGCGGTCGGCCGCCTGCGTGATCGCGTCGTGCAGCCAGTCGCGACTGAACTCAAAGAGCTGCCCCGAGTCGGCGCGGAGATAGGGAAATTCTTCCTTAAACGCGACCATTTTTTACCGGCTCATTGAAGAGCTCGCGTTGCAGCACGTTGGGTTTAATGCGCCGCGCGAGCGCCTGAATTTCCTCGACGAAACGATCGACGTTTTCGAAGCGATGATGGACCGAGGCGTAGCGCAGATAGGCCACTTCATCGAGGTCGCGCAGGCGATCGAGCACTTTCTCGCCGATCTCCGCGGTCGTGATTTCGCCGCCGGTGATTTCGATGTCGTGCACGATTTCATCGATCGTTTCCTCGAGCGCGACGAGACCGATGCCGCGTTTCTCGCAAGCTTTGGCGACGCTGTTCGAGAGCTCGCGGCGATCGAAACGTTCATGCGTGCGGTCGCGTTTGATGACGCGCAAATTCGCGCGTTCGATCTGCTCGTAGGTAGTAAAACGAAAGGCACAGGTAAGACAAACGCGCCGGCGCCGGATGCTGGAATGATCGCGCGACGACCGGGAATCGATAACCTTGTCGTCGTTCTTTCCGCATTTGGGGCAACGCATGATGTGGCCGAGAACCGGCTTTACACTACAACTTGTGGCGAGGCGTTAGGCAAGTGAATTCCGACTTAATCTGCGCAAAAAAGTGCGCGCGTTGATTTTCGTTAGGCGATGTAGACGCCTCCCTCTGGGAGGCGCGGGTATCGACGTCGCGGCCGGACAGCACTCTCGAACGAGTCATGCCGATACCCGCGCTTCGCAGAGCGAAGCGTCTACAACGACAGCGTTGATTCGCGCCTAACGAGGCGGAAACTCGAACTCGGCTTTCTTCTTGTCCTTCGAAAGCGTGAGGTAGGCGCTGAAGTTGGAACCGCGCTTCGAGACGAAACCTTCGATTAACCCGGTCTTGCCCATTTCCACGAGCCGCTCCACTTCCTCCGCGGAAATCTCGCGGCCGCAGAGGTTGCGCTTCAGTTGGAAAACCACGCGCGGCGACCCGTCGGCCTGCGGCTTCGCGACTACGAATGCGTCGTCGGTCTGATAGAGCTCGCCGTCGTGCACTTTGCTTTCGCTCAGCTTCACGGCTTTCGAGAGATCGAGCGGCGCTTTCGGTTTGCGCGGAGCGCCTTTGCCGTTGGCGGCGGCGCCTTCGCGCGGCTTCCGCGGCGGAAATTCCCAGCTGATCTTCGGTCCCTGCCGCACGAGAAAGGCATCGAAGGGCCGACCTTTCTTGGAAGTAAATTTCTCGATCAGGTCGGTTTTACCGACGGTGACCAGCTGAATCACGTGCTCGCGGGTGATCTCCTTTTGGCACATCAGGCGACCGACTTTGAAGGTCTCTTTCCACTCGCCGGCTTCCTTCTCGCGCAGGACGTAATTGGTCGGCGCCTCGCAAAGTTCCGCGCCGTTTGCGGGATCAGTCCAGAACGGCTCAAGCGCGTTTACGTCGACCTTGTTGCCGAAATCGAGCTCGGCTTTTCTCTGGCCGGGCTTTTTTTCGTCGTCGACGATTTTGATTTTCGACGGGAAACGGTTGCCGGTTTTCGCGGAGACAAAACCGTCGACCGGACCGATCTCGCCTTTCTCGACCAGCTCGCGCGCTTCCGCTTCCTCGATTTTTCGGCCGCTCATCACCTTGTAGATCGTGAGCGTGCCGTCCTGCGACTTGAACGCCCGCAGCGTCTCGAGCATCGGCTTGCCATCGGTCGGCGAAACGATCTCGGTGATGCGCGAGTTCGACTCGTCTTCCTCGAAATTCTTGGTGCGCTCGACCAGCCCTTTTGTGACCTCGACGATCTCCGCCATGAAGTCGCGCCGGGCAAACTTGCCGTGCTCCATCTGGCGCAATTTGTATTCCCACTCCCCGGTCATGTCCGGCTTCGTGAGCGCGTCGGCGTGGACGGCGGCGAGAAATTGCAGGAGCGATTCCGCTTTCGTGGTCGGGGAAAGTTCGCGCTGATTGCGCTCGATATATTTTTGGTAAATCAGGCCGTCGATGATGTCGGCGCGCGTCGCCGGGGTGCCGAGGCCACGCTCTTTCATCGCTTCCGCCATTTCCTCGTCGTCGACCAGTTTACCGGCGTGTTCCATCGCGGAAAGGAGCGTCGCTTCGCTGTAGCGCGGGGGCGGTTTGGTGACTTCGGCATGCAGGTCGGCGGCGACCGTTTTCGCCTGCGCGTTGTCTTTACTCGAGAGCGCGGGCAGGGCTTTGGCGTCGGCGGATTCATCGACCGTGCTCTTGCCGTAAACCGCGAGCCACCCGGGCGCGGTCATGACTTTGCCTTCGGTTTTGAAATCGTGTTTCTCCGCGACGCGACTGAGGCGCGTGGTGATGTCGAACTCGGCCGCGGGGAAGAAAGTGGCGACGACGCGGCGCGCGATCATGTCGTAAACGCGCGCTTCCATGTCGTCGAGATTCGTCGGCGGCGTGCCGGTCGGGATGATCGCGAAGTGATCGGAAATCTGCGCGTTGTTGAAGATGCGTTTGTTCGGGCGCACCCAGCCATTTTCGAGCGCGGTCTGGCCGTGTTTCGCGAGGTCGCCGGACAAGTTGCCTAACGTTTCCTTGACCGTCGCGACGTAGTCTTCGGGCAGTGCGCGCGAATCCGTTCTCGGATAAGTGATGACCTTGTGCCGCTCGTAAAGGGCCTGCGCGATCTGCAGGGTGCGCTTCGCGGAAAGGCTGAAGCGCCCGTTCGCTTCGCGCTGCAAAGTCGTGAGGTCGTAGAGTCGCGGCGAAGCCTGGCTCGACGATTTCTTTTCCTCGGAAACAGCCGCCGGCGGCTGGCCCTGGCAAGCGGCGAGCACGACATCGGCCTGCTCTTTCTCCCAGATGCGATCGATCCGGTCGTGTTCTTCGTTCGCGTCCTTTTTGAAATGGGGACGCTGATAGACGCCTTCGTAAGTGCCCTTCGCGATCTCGAATTTCGCGGTCACGCGCCAGTAATCGCGCGGGTTGAAATTGCGGATCTCGAGTTCGCGGTTGAAGACGATCGCGAGGGTCGGCGTCTGGACGCGGCCGACGCTGGCGACGTTCCCGGCGCGCGAACCGAAGATGCGTTTGGTGAGCGCGCGCGTGCCGTTGATGCCGATGAGCCAGTCGCTCTCGCTCCGCGAACGCGCGGC